>JAISCK010000119.1 GCA_031265635.1 Spirochaetaceae bacterium | reverse complement strand
CTTCTCCGGGCTGTCCATGGGAGCCTCCTTGCCTGGGTGGCTTTTCTTGCCGTGTCGCTGCTGTCAGCATCGCTGCTGTCCGCCGCCCTGCTGTCCTGTTCCACCGATCCGGCTTTACGGCCCCAAAACTACGGCAGCCTGGGACAGGCCCATGATCCCCTTCCCTTTATGAAGAACGCCCGGAAGGGCAGGCTTCCCAGCGGCCTTAGCTACTATATCCTCGAAAACACCAAACCCCAGGGAAGGGCCTACCTGACCCTGGCGGTTGACGCGGGGTCGGTGCTGGAGCAGGAACATGAACAGGGCCTTGCCCATTTTGTGGAACACATGGCCTTTAACGGGACCGAGCGCTTTCCCGAAGCCGATCTTATAAATTATCTCCGGACCCTGGGCATGCGATTCGGGCCCGAGGTAAACGCCTACACCTCCTATGACGAGACGGTCTTCGGCATAGAGGTCCCGGTGGAAGAAGGCCGGGACGGCGTCAGGCGCATACCGGACAAGGCTCTGGCGATACTTGACGACTGGACCCGCGCCATCAGTTTCGCGTCCAGGGATGTAGATGAAGAAAGGCCGGTCATTCTCGAAGAATACCGCCAGGGTCTTGGCGCGATGGACCGTATCAGGGAAAGGATGCTTCCCCTGCTCTTCCAGGGTTCTCCCTATGCGGAAAGACGGCCCATAGGGCTTCCCGAAATAATCAGAACCGTCCCGGCGGAGACTCTGGCAAATTTCTACCATACCTGGTACCGGAGCGATACCATGGCCGTCATCTTTGTAGGAGACTTTGACGGCGCGGCGCTGGAGGCTTCCCTTGAGTCCCATTTCGCCATAGAGCGGCGGCAGGACTCCCCGGACCGTCCCCGTTACGATCTTCCCCCGGCGGAAAAAAACCGCGTTCAGGTCGAAATTGTTACCGATCCTGAACTTTTTTCGGGTCAGGTAAACCTTTACTATAAACTCAGCCCAAGCCCGCCTCCGGGAGACCTGTATGCTTACAGGGAGGACCTGATCGGCCATTTCATAAGCTCCATGCTTTCCTTTCGCTTTGGCGAAGCCGCCGCCATGCCGGAAACTCCCTACACCTCGGCCGGCGCCGGAATCATGCCCCTCGGCACGTCATCGCGCTTCTATGTGTTTTCCGCCGGCGCGAAAACAGGCGGCATAGAGCCCACACTCAGGGTCCTGCTGCGGGAAAAGGAATCCATAAGCCGCTACGGTTTTTCTTCCGCCGAAATAGACAGGGCAAAGCGCGCGCTTCTTTCGGGCATGGAAAACGCTGTCGCCGAACAGGACCGGCAGGAGTCCATGCACTATGTGAACGAATTTACCTCGCATTTCCTCAATGAAACACCGGCTCCCGGCATAGAATGGGAATACCGGGCCATAACGGAACTGCTTCCCCATATAGGCGAGGCGGAAATCGCCGCGCGTGTCAGGTCCTTTTTCGCGGTCAATGATCTTCGTGTGTTTATCATGGCCGCCGAGGCTGAACAAGGCAGCCTCCCCTCTCCCGATGCGGTACGGCAAATCGTCGCGGCAGCGGCCAAAGAAAAAATCGAAAGGCCCCTTGCGGAGGCCACGGAAGGAAGCCTCCTGGACGAGGACCCGGTTCCCGGGGTCATTACCGCTTCGACCGAGGATGAGGCCAGCGGAACCCTTATCTGGACCCTGGGCAACGGCGCCAGGGTGATAGTGAAGGAGACCGCCAACAAAAACAACGAGATAGCCTTCTATGCCCTTGCCAGGGGCGGCCTCACCGATACCAATGAAAGGGAATTCGCGTCGGCCCGTTTTGCCGCCGAACTTCTTGGCGCGTCGGGGGCGGGGCCCTATACCTATACCGGCCTGATACGCCGCCTGGCGGACAAACAGATTTCCCTGATTTTCAGCGCCTCCGCTTTTACCAGGAGCTTCGTGGGGCGTTCCACCAGGGGAGACCTGAAAACCTTTTTTGAGCTGCTCTATCTCAAATTTACCCAGCCCCGCGTTGACGAAGACGCCGCCATAGTCATGACGGATCAGTACCGCACCAGTCTTGCCCAAAAAGACGAAAACCCCCAGATGTATTTTTCCGATGAACTGCAGAAATTCATGTATGGCAACAACCCCTACTTTAGGCCCCTCGAAATAGCGGATATGGATACAATTTCCCTTGACGACATTAAGAATTTCAGCGCCAGGGCCCTTGACCCGGAAGGCTATACCTTTGTCTTTACCGGCAATATTGATGTTGACGCGCTGCGTTCCTATGTAGAACGCTATCTGGCGTCCATTCCCGGAGCCGCGCTATGGCGGCGTCTTGAAGACCCGAAAATAGAACGGCCCGGAAAAACGGAAAAGGCGCTTTACAAAGGCAGGGAAGATCAGAGCGCGGCGTTTCTTGTCTGGTTCAGCCCCATGGAATATTCCGGCGCCGGAGCGGCGGCGGCACAGGCGTTGAACGAGTACCTTGACATAGTCCTCACCGAAAAAATACGCGAATCCCTGGGAGGCGTGTATTCCATTTCCGTGGAAGCCGACCTTTCTCCCATACCCAGGGGCGAACTCTATCTGGCCCTTTCTTTTTACTGCGATCCCCAACGGGCCGAAGAATTAAGCAGGGCGGTACAGGCCGAAGTCTCAGGAGTGGCATCGGGGCAGATTGACTTGAGGATACTGGAAGAAACCATAACGGCCCTTAAAATGAACCAGAGCCAGCTTGTGCAGGACAACCTCTACCTTGCCAGGGCCTATGCCCAGTTCTCCATGCTGGGCATGCCCCTGAATCAGCTTGACAGGAGGCCGGTCCTTTTTGACGGGGTCAGCGCGGAAGCCCTTAGAAACATGGCGTCCGCCCTGACGCGGGGAGGCCCCGCCAGGCTCATCCTCTACCCCGAGCAGAACAGGGGCCGGCCCTGAGAACCGGAATGTTGCGGAGGGGCACAGGGTAGCGGTTTTTCCAAAACCCGGTTATAGTTGAGCTTATTCCAAAACCCGGTTGGTTTTGGAATAAGTTCCGGTACGCGCCGGATTCACGGATAAGGAGAACAGCGTGCTTATTGATCAGTACTATATAATTCTTGTGATTCCGGCCCTTGTTTTTTCCCTCATTGCCCAGGGCATGGTTACATCGGCTTTTTCAAAATATTCACAAATAGCCAACTCAAGGAACATTACCGGGGCGGACGCGGCGCGTATACTCATGCGGCAAAGCCGGATAAATGATGTACAGATTGAACCGGTACGGGGCAGTTTATCCGACCACTATGACCCTTCCCATAAGGTACTCCGCCTTTCGGAGCCTGTGTACGGCAAATCGTCCATAGCCGCCGTAGGCGTAGCGGCCCACGAAACAGGCCACGCCATTCAGCATGCCAAAGGCTACGCCCCCCTGGGCCTGAGAAGCGCCCTTGTTCCGGCGGCCCGGCTTGGCTCTTCCCTGGGGCCCGCTCTTGCCTTGCTGGGACTTATTGTTTCCATACCGCCGCTCTTCAATCTTGGCATCATACTTTTTACCGCCGCCGTGGGCTTTACCCTCATAACCCTGCCGGTTGAATTTAACGCCTCGGCGCGGGCCATAGCCATACTCAGGGCCGGCCAGGTTTTAAGCGAGGAAGAACTCGCCGGGGTCAAAAAAGTACTTACCGCCGCGGCCCTCACCTATGTGGCCGCGGCCCTGAGCGCCATAGCGAACCTTTTGCGGTTTGTGCTCCTCAGCAGGAGCCGCCGCCGCTAGGATTCGTCTGATTCCTCAGGCATATACTCTTCTTCAGGCTCCGCCACTCTTTCAAGACGCCGCTGTTCCAGTATCTCCTGCATCTGGATATCAAGGTCCTGGCTGTCCTCGTCAAAAAGTTTGACGCCCCGGTAACGCTTGATGCCCGTACCGGCAGGTATGGGATGGCCGATGATGATGTTCTCCTTGAGGCCCCTGAGGTAGTCGGTGGAACCGGATATGGCGGCGTTGGTAAGCACTCTGGTGGTTTCCTGGAAACTTGCCGCCGAGAGGAAGGAGTCTATGTTGAGGCTGGCCTTGGTAATGCCCTGGAACAGGGGCCTGGCCACCGCGGCCTGCCCGCCTTCGGACATAACCCGGTTGTTTTCCTCATGAAAACGGTCTTTGTCCACCATCTGGCCGTAGATAAACCTGGTATCCCCTACCGCGACGATTTCAACCTTGCGCATCATCTGGCGTATAATGACGCCTATGTGCTTGTCGTTGATTGACACGCCCTGGAGGCGGTAGACCTGCTGGATTTCGTCCATCAGGTAGCGCTGGAGGGTGCTCTCGCCGAGTATATGGAGTATGTCGTGGGGATTGTCGGAGCCAACGCAGAGGGCCTCGCCGGCCTCGACGGAATCACCGTCACGCACCAAAAGCCGTTTGGTCATGGGGATGAGGTGCTTGTATTCCTTGCCAAAGGCGTCCTCTACAAGGATGACCCGTTTTCCCTTGACTATGCCCTTAAAATACACCGTGCCTGAAACCTGGGCCAGCACCGCGGGATTCTTGGGCTTTCTGGCCTCAAAGAGTTCCGAGACACGGGGAAGGCCCGAAGTAATGTCCATGGCCTTGGCCGATTCCTTGAGGGTCTTGGCAATGGTCCTTCCGGCGTTGATTTTTTCGCCCTCATCCACCTGTATATAGGCGCCGCCGGGAAGAAAGTAGGAGGCCGCCTCGCTGCCGTCATCATCAACAATGTAGATGCGGGGCTGCTTGCTTTCAAGCTGAAATTCGGTGATGCGCTTTTCTATGTTCCCGGTCTCTTCGTCGATTTCTTCCTTCAGGGTAGTACCGGGTATAATGTCCTCGTACTTAACGATTCCCGAAGCCTCGGCGATAATGGGGTCCGAGAAGGGGTCAAAGGTAGCTATGGTTTTCTCCGCCTCAATGACCTCACCCTTCCTGACCACAAATTCCGAACCGTTGCGGATTTCTATCTTCTGGTCCTGTCCTATAAGGTACAGGGTTTTGGAGGAACCGCTTTCCAGTACCATGGCATAGGCGATTTCGGGAGATTCAACAGTACCGTCCTTGCGGCGTATGATGGGTTCGCCCTTGATAATGCGCTTGCCGTCTTCCACAAGGAGCTTGTCGCCGCTTCCCAGGCTGAATTCCTTCATTACCCGGTTTACGACCGCGTAGCCCTTGCGGGTAAAGAGCCAATGCCCCGACGACACGCCGTCGGCAAGTTCCACATGGGCGCCCTGAACATCCCGTATGTACACCGGATACTTGAGGAAGATGCGGTTTTCTTCGCTGATCTTGGTAGCCGCCCCGCCGATATGGAAGGTACGCATGGTAAGCTGGGTACCGGGCTGTCCTATGGACTGGGCGGCAATAGTACCTACGGCCTCTCCTATATCCACAGGGCGGCTCGTGGCAAGATTGCGGCCGTAACAGCGGCGGCATACGCCGTGCTTGGCTTCGCAGGTAAGGACGGTCCTGATGCGCACCGACTCAACGCCGGCGGCCTCAATGGCGGCGGCTATCTCCTCGGTGATTTCTTCGTTTACATCGATGATAAGTTCGCCGGTGATGGGATGCTTTACCCGTTCCAGGGTATAGCGGCCCTGTATGCGGTCCGTGAGGGGCTCGACGATGTCCTCGCCGTCCTTGATGGCCGAATAGGCGATGCCGTTTATGGTCCCGCAGTCATCCTCGTTGACAACCACGTCCTGGGCTATGTCCACAAGGCGGCGGGTAAGATAGCCCGCCTCGGCGGTCTTGAGGGCCGTATCGGCAAGCCCCTTGCGGGCGCCGTTAGTCGAAATGAAGAATTCGATAACCGAAAGACCTTCCTTAAAGTTTGACCTGATGGGCAGCTCAATGATGTCGCCTGACGGTTTGGCCATGAGGCCCCGCATACCGGCAAGCTGGCGTATCTGGTTGCGGCTTCCCCTGGCGCCGGAGTTGGCCATCATATACACTGAATTAAAGCCGTCCCTGTCCGCCTCCAGGGTTTTCATCATCACGTTGGTAAGGTCTTCGTTGGTCTTGGACCAGACTTCGACAACCCTGTTGTACCGTTCTTCCTGGGTGATATGGCCCTGACGCCACTGCTTTTGTATGGACTCAACTTCCTTGTTGGCCCTGTTGATCATTTCGGTTTTTTCTTTGGGAACCACAATATCGTCAACGCCTATGGTCGCGCCGAAAACCGTGGCATACCGGTAACCGGTGGCCTTGATGGCGTCGAGCATGCGCACCGTGGTCCACGAACCCCGGTCGTTAAAGATGATTTCGATAAGGGCCCTCAGTTCCTTGTCCTTGAGTTCATAATTGATAAAAGGAATTTCAGGAGGAAGTTCTTCGTTAAACACCAGCCTTCCGGCAGTGGTCTCAAGAAGCCCGTCGCTGTCCGCGGAGGCTTCCTCGCCGGGCCTTTTCCACACCGGCGTCTTGGCTACCCTGACCTTGACCAGGGCTTCCCAGTCCAGGGCCTTGGACTCAACGGCCATGAGTACTTCCTCCGGGGAAGAATAGCGCCGTCCCGTACCCTTGGCGTCCTTTTTGATTCTGGTAAGGAAGTTGATGCCCAGTACCATGTCCTGGGAGGGGAACACTATGGTTTTGCCGTTGGCGGGATTGAGGAGGTTCCGGGCAGAAAGCATGAGGGTCCAGCATTCCATCTGGGCCGCCCGGGTAAGGGGCACATGGACCGCCATCTGGTCGCCGTCAAAGTCGGCGTTAAAAGCATGGCAGACCAGGGGATGCAGTTTGATGGCCTTGCCTTCCACAAGCACCGGCTCAAAAGCCTGGATACCCAGGCGGTGAAGCGTCGGCGCGCGATTCAGGAGTACCGGATGTTCCTTGACCACCTCGTCAAGAATGGCAAAAACTTCGGGCGTTTCCTGTTCCACCAGCATCTTGGCTTTTTTGATATTGTATACCACGTCCTTATCGACGAGTTTCTTCATGATGAAGGGCTTAAAGAGTTCCAGGGCCATTTTTGTGGGAAGCCCGCACTGCCACATCTTGAGGTCGGGCCCGACGGTGATAACGCTGCGGCCCGAATAGTCGACGCGCTTTCCCAGGAGGTTCTGCCTGAAACGCCCCTGCTTGCCCTTGAGCATATCGCTTATGGATTTGAGGGGTCTGTTGCTGGCGCCCTTGACCACCCGCTTCTTCTTGGAATTGTCAAACAGGGCGTCAACGGCCTCCTGGAGCATACGCTTTTCGTTGCGAATAATAATGTCGGGGGCATTGAGGGTCTGAAGCCGCTTGAGCCGGTTATTCCTGTTGATGACCCTGCGGTACAGGTCATTGAGATCGCTGGTGGCAAAACGGCCGCCGTCAAGCTGCACCATGGGCCTGAGTTCAGGCGGAATCACCGGAATGACTTCCATGATCATCCATTCGGGCTTATTGCTTGAACTGCGGAAATTTTCCACTATCTCGATGCGCTTGAGGAGCCTCTTGTCGCTCTTGGCGCCTTTTTCTATCATTTTGGCCCGGAGTTCCACAGCCATCTGGTCAAGATTAAGATTTTCCAGCAGGGTCCTGACCGCCTCGGCGCCCATGCCCGCGGTAAAGCCGCCGCCATAGCGCTCCTGGGCCTCGTAGTATTCCTCTTCGGTAAGGAGCTGCATCTTCTTGAGGTCCGTATCACCCGGATCAATGACCACGTATTTTTCGTAGTACAAAACCGAGCGGAGGCTTGCCATGGGAAGGTCCAGGAGCAGGCCCATGCGGCTCGGCACGGAACGGTAATACCAGATATGGGAAACCGGGGCGGCAAGTTCAATATGGCCCATGCGTTCCCGGCGCACCTTGAAGTGGGTTACTTCAACGCCGCAGCGGTCGCAGATGACGCCCTTGTAGCGTATGGACTTGAACTTTCCGCAGTAACATTCCCATTCCTTGGTAGTACCGAAGATGCGTTCACAGAAAAGGCCGTCTTTTTCGGGCCTCAGGGTTCTGTAGTTTATGGTTTCCGGTTTTTTTACCTCGCCGTATGACCAGGCCTGTATCATCTTTGGCGAAGCCAGCCTGATCATTATGGAATCAAAATCCTGTATGTCCCTCATATATACTCCTCATGCCTGTTATGACCGTAATTCGGTTACCAGCTCCATAAGCTCGGTCGATTTGTTGATCAGGTTTCTCAGTTCCCCGTCAACCCTGGTTACAAGCTGATCGTTCTCAGACGCTATGCCGTTGACATCGTTGACCAGGGCGCTTACCGACTCGCTGGAAACGGCCTGCTCGTCAACGGCCTGCACAATGGCCTGAACCTGGAGCATGGTCTCCCGTACCGTAAGCCCCGCTTCGGTAAGGGAAAGGGCCGCTTTTTCCGACAGCCCGGTAACGCCGGATATGGACGCCATTGCCTCGTTCATGCTGGAAACATTGATTTCCGCAAGGCTCTGCATATCCTTGATGCTCCCTTCAACTTCCTGGGCCGCGGCCTTGGTTTTTTCGGCCAGCTTGCGGACCTCGCCGGCCACAACGGCAAAACCCTTGCCGGATTCGCCGGCATGGGCGGCCTCTATCGAGGCGTTCATCGCCAGGAGATTTATCTGCGCGGCAATATCGGTAATCACGTTCATGATATTGCCTATAACATTGGACTGTTCGCCCAGCTTGCCTATGTTCCGGGTCAGGGTCCCGGCAAGAACCGAGAGCGCTTCCATGGCCTCGCCGGATTTTTTGGCCATGTCTACGCCTTCGGCGACCCTGTTGTTTGATTCCTCGGACTTGCCGGCGGCGGTCTCCGCGTTGCCGGAAATCCGCTGCACTCCCGCGCTGAGCTGTTCCATGGCCGCCAGTATGCCCTGTATGCGCTCGGCCTGGACATTGCTGCCGTCTTTGACTCCCGAAACGCTGCGGGAAATGCTGTTTGCCGTGTTCTCCATCCCGGTGGCGGCGGTCTCAACCTGTCCGGCGACACGGATGATTTTTTCCGCCGCTGTCTTGTCCGCTTCAGCCCCGGCAAGGGCCTCCGCCTCTTTGGCCTTGACTGTCGCAAAGAGCGCGCTGAGGCTCTCCGACATACGGAGAAAAGAATTCTGCAGCACGGTAATTTCGTCATTGCCCTTAACGGCAAGAGCGGCTTTAAGGTCCCCGGAGGTCATCTGCTCGGCGGCCTTGACCGTATCCCGCAGGGGACGGGTAATGGAATGGAGGGTAAAAATACAAAGGGGGATCAGCACGACAAGAAGTATACCCGCGGCAATGCCCAGAATCAGGTAGAGGCGGCTGTTAAGGGACTGCGCCAGATTCTCTTCCAGTTCCGCCTTGTAGGCGTCCACATTGTCAATGTAGATACCTGTGGAAATCCATATATCCGTACCGGGAATATAGCAGACATAGGCCAGTTTGGGTTCATTGGGCATGTTTCCGTTCTGGTCCGCCGGGGGCTTGGGAAACACAAAGGATACAAAGCCGCCGTTTTCCCTGGCTTTGGCATAGAGTTCCCTGACATAGTATACGCCGTTGGCATCGGTGGTATCGCCGAGGTCTTCGCCTTCCCGCTGGGGCAGGGTGGGATGCATAAAAATCACCGTTCCCTTGTAGGTAAAATAGTAGCCCGACTGGTCTTCCTCAAAACGGTAATCCTTAATATGCGAAGAAATAATATCGTACTGCTGCCGGGGATCGCTTATTCCACTGAGGGCCGCGCCCAGGGCTGTCGCCATGGTTTCGGTTCCCAGTTTGATTTTTTCCCTCTGGCCCTGCATCATAACCTCTTCGGAACTTGTAACGCCCGAATCCTTTACCGAAGCGGCCGTGCGATAGAAGACCGCCATTAATACCGTACTGGACAGAAGCAGAATAAAAATAATCGCGGCAAGCCTGATACCTATAGGTATAGTACGCAGCATCATGCCCTCCTGTTCCGCCTCCGGAACGGGAACAAAGCGAAAACCGTAGTTCCGCCCCGCTGAACCTTATACGATTCACCGGTCAATTTCAACTAAAAATTACTCCTGGACTTGTTTATCAGTTCCTCGTCCCTTTCGGTAAGGGGAATCTGCCCGCCCTTGGCGTCATAGATGGTCATGTCAAGGGCAAGGCCCCGCAGTTCCTGAACCAGTACATTGAAAGACTCAGGAATACCCGCCGTTGTGGAAGGCTCTCCCTTTACTATGGCCTCGTAAATTTTTGAACGGCCGGTCATATCGTCGGATTTGATGGTCAGTAATTCCTGCAGGGTGTTGGCCGCGCCGTAAGCCTCCAGTGCCCAGACTTCCATCTCGCCCAGGCGCTGGCCGCCGAACTGGGCCTTGCCGCCCAATGGCTGCTGAGTTACTAGTGAATAGGGGCCGGTGGACCTGGCGTGCATTTTGTCATCCACCAGGTGGTGCAATTTAAGGAAGTATATGACCCCGCAGAAGATGGGATTTACAAAGGGTTCGCCGGTCCTGCCGTCCCGCAGGGTTGTTTTGCTGGTAACAGGCAGCCCCGCTTCTTTCAGCTTCCCCTCAATATCGCCTGTGGACGGGGACTGGAACACCGGCACCTGGAACCATTCATCCAGGGTACTGGCCGCCCAGCCCAGTTCGGTCTCAAGGAGCTGGCCTATGTTCATCCGGGAAGGAACCCCCAGCGGCGTGAGGCACAGGTCAAGGGGCGTACCGTCTTCCATGTACGGCATATCCTCCTCGGGCAGTATGCGCGCCACAACGCCCTTGTTGCCGTGGCGGCCGGCCATCTTGTCTCCCTCGCGGAGCTTGCGCTTGGTGGCGATGAGGACCTTGACCACTTCGTCAACGCCGGGGTTAAGATCGTCTCCCGCGGTACGCTTGAGCCGCTGTATGTCGATGATGGTCCCCTCAATGCCGTGGGGCACCCTGAGACTTGAGTCCCGCACTTCCTTGGCCTTTTCACCGAATATTGAATTAAGGAGCTTGAATTCCGGGGTGGTTTCTGTCTCGCTTTTGGGCGTTACCTTACCAACCAGTATGTCTCCTGAACGCACCTTGGCGCCGACCCGTATGATGCCTTCGGCGTCAAGATTGTCGAGGCTCTTTTCCGACGTGTTGGGAATATCCCTGGTTATCTTTTCGGGCCCCAGCTTGGTTTCCCGCACTTCGGTAATAAATTCCTTAATATGGATGGAAGTGAACATATCGTCCTTTACCACCCTTTCGGAAATAAGGATTGAATCTTCGTAGTTATAGCCGTTCCAGGGCATGAAACCCACAAGTATGTTCCTGCCCAGAGCAAGCTCGCCGTTCCTTGTGGCAGGGCCGTCGGCAATAACCTGGCCGGCAATAACCTTTTCGCCCTTTTTGACCACAGGCCGCTGGTTGTAGCAGGTGTCCTGATTGGTCCTCTGGTATTTGATGAGGGGGTAAATATCAAGATCATCCTTGCCGGCCCTGTCGTTCTTTATCGCCACTTCCCGGGAGCTGACCCTGACCACGGTTCCCGATCTCCGTGCTTTGATCAGAACCCCCGAATCATAGGCGCACTTGCCTTCCATGCCGGTCCCCACCCTGGGCGCTTCGGGGAAAACCAGGGGCACGGCCTGGCGCTGCATGTTGGAACCCATGAGGGCCCGGTTGGCGTCGTCATGCTCAAGAAAGGGAATCAGCGAGGCGGATACCGAAATAATCTGTTTGGGCGATACGTCCATATATTGAATGTCTTCGGGCGCCCTGGTGGTATAGTCGCCCTGGCGGCGGCAGGAAATCTGCTTGTCCGCAAAGGAACCGTCGCCGTTGAGGGCCGCCGAAGCCTGGGCTATGTAATAGCGGTCCTCGTCCATGGCCGAAAGGTATTCAATATCCCTGGTAGCCATGCCCCGGGAAACCTTGCGGTAGGGGGTTTCGAGGAAGCCGTATTCATTCACCCTGGTATAGTTGGCAAGGGAAACAATGAGGCCGATATTCGGCCCTTCGGGAGTCTCTATGGGGCACATGCGCCCGTAATGGGTGTAGTGAACATCCCGGACCTCAAAGCCCGCCCTGTCCCTGGAAAGGCCCCCCGGCCCCAGGGCGTTAAGGCGCCGCTTGTGGGTAAGTTCGGCCAGGGGATTGACCTGGTCCATGAACTGGGAAAGCTGGCTTGAGCCAAAAAATTCCTTTATCGCCGCAACCACGGGTTTGATGGAAATAAGATCCTGGGGCTTTATGGTGTCGGTTTCTTTAAGGCTCATCCTTTCCTTGGCGATACGCTCCATACGGCTGAACGCGGTCTTCATGGTGTTGGCCATAAGCTCGCCCACCGAGCGCACCCGGCGGTTTCCCAGGTGGTCTATGTCGTCGATATTTTCGTCCCCCACATAAACCTTGATGAGGAATTTCATCGTGGCAATCACGTCCTGCCTGGTCAGGGTAAAATCATCGAGGGCTTTGGCATAATTGAATTTCTTGTTGAGCTTGTAGCGGCCAACCTTACCCAGGTCATAGCGGCGGCTGGTAAAGAACATGCCCAAAAGGTCCTTTTCAGCCGCTTCGACGGTGATGGACTCGCCGGGCATAAGCACCGAGTATACCGCCGAGAGGGCGTCCTCCCGTGAAGGCTCATCCCTGGAAGGGTCCTCTTTTACAAATTTGATTTCTTCCCGCTCAAAACAGTTGAGGAGCATGGGGGAATTGAGGGAATCCTCGCCTTCAAACTTGATGACATCCACAGTCCTGACGCCCCGGCTTATAAGTTCGTCTATATCATGGGGATGGAGCTTTTCTCCGGCCCGGTACATTTTCTTCTCTTCGGTGTCGCCTTCGGCCTTGCCCCAGACCGTGGAAGCAAGCACCCGCCCGGATATTTTTTCCTTGGTGCGCCGGTCATCCTTTAAGGTAAGGGTTTCGGTAGTATAGAAGGCTTTTATGATTTCTTCCCGGCTTTCATAGCCCAGGGCCCTGAGGAATATGGACCCCAGTATGCGTTTTTTCCGGTCTATCTTGGCGTAGATGAGTTCCCGTTTCTGGTCTATTTCGAATTCCAGCCAGCTTCCCCGGTAGGGAATGATGCGGGAAGAATATATCCCCTTCTCGTGGCTGAAAATAACCCCCGGTGAACGGTGTATCTGGGAAACCACAACCCGCTCGGCGCCGTTGATGATAAAAGTACCCCGGTCGCTCATGATGGGTATGTCGCCCATGTATATGTCTTTCTGCCGTATTTCGCCGGTGGTCTGGAAAATCAGGTTGATTCTGGCCTTGAGGGGGACCGCATAGCTAAGCCCCTTCTGCTTGCATTCCTGCTCGGAGAATTTAATGTTGTCCTCGTCCAGGGTATAGTAATCATATTCCAGAACCATATCCCCTGAGGGTATCTCTATGGGGAACGTGGTCCTGAAAACTTCTTCCAGGCCCTGGGCTTCAAGATTCTTTTTTGCCCTGACTTTTTCCCGCTGAAGGAAGCGTTCATACGAAGCAAGCTGAATATCAACGAGATCGGGCAGTTCCATTACATCCTGAATATCCTGCCCTACATAACTCCGTCTATTGATTGTTTTGCCTTTTGCCATCATACAAAACCCCCTCGCATAAATTTGCCGTTTTTACATTGGACCTGTCCGGCAAGCCCGCAAGTCCCCGGATAAAAAGACAGCCCGGCGGCTTTCCGCCCTGAACCGGCCAAAACCGGAACCAGGCAAAAAGACGCCAGGATCTGCGTATAAAATACCGTATCTTCCGTACAACCCGTCTTACTGAATCTCAACTGTACCGCCGGCGGCAGTAACCGTTTCCTTGATCTTGTTTGCCTCATCTTTGGAGACATTTTCCTTAAGGGGCTTGGGAGCGCCTTCGACAAGGTCCTTGGCTTCCTTAAGGCCCAGACCGGTAACGGCCCTGACCTCTTTGATGACGGCGATTTTTTTCGTGTCATCAAAGGCTTTAAGAACAACGGTGAATTCCGTTTTTTCCTCGGCCGCCTCAGCAGCCGCTCCGGGAGCCGCGGCCGCGGCAATAGCTACGGGAGCCGCCGCGGAAACGCCGAATTTTTCCTCCATTGCTTTAACCAGTTCGGAAACCTCCAGAACGGTCATGGACGAAATCGCCTCTAAAATCTCTTCTTTTGTGGCTGCCATATTATCTTCTCCTAAAATTGATATACGCGCGTCATACGAAACGCGCCCGGACAAATCCGGGAAGGGTCCGACAGGAACGACAGCGTCCGGAATTACCCGGAGAAGCCTGACAGACCCACAACTTAAAACACCAGGTTACGCGGCTCCTTCGGCCTTTTTATCGGCAATGGCCTTGACGGTACGCACAAGCCGCGAAGGCACATCATTGAGCGCCGCGGCAAGATTCCGTACCGGTCCGTTCATCACCGACATAAGCATGGAAATAAGCTCCAGCCTGCCGGGCAGCCGGGAAAAGGCTTCGGCCTGGGCGGCGTCATATACGGAATCGCCGATCAGGGCGCCTTTTATTTTGAGAACCGGAGCCTCTTTAACAAAATTAAAGAGTATCCTGGCTACCTCATTTGAATCCCTGGGCGAAATCGCCACGGCGGTCGGGCCGGAAAGGTACGCGCCCACATCGGGAGCCTTGAGTTCCTCAAAGGCTATGCGGGCAAAATTGTTTTTTACCACCGTAAACCGGGCGGACTTTTCCCGGAGCTGCTTGCGCAGGGCGGTAATCTGCTCTACCGTAAGTCCCCGGTAATCGGCAAAGATAAAATCCGGAGCCGTACCGAAAGTATCTTTAAGCTCCTTTATAGCAACTGTTTTCGCTTCCTGTATTTTCTTCGCTACTATTGCCATGGTCTACTCCTCGCTCTTGACCCATATTCCGGGGCCCATTGTGGAGCTGACCGAAATGGTCTGGATAAAATCGCCCTTTGCGTCGACGGGTTTCTTCCGCTTGATTTCGGCAATCACGGTCTGTATATTCTCGGCGACTTTGGCGCTGTCCATGGAAACCCTGCCCACCGCCAGATGCACGACGCCGGTTTTGTCGGCCCTGAATTCCACCCGGCCTTTTTTTAATTCGGCCAGGGCTGTTTTAATATCGAAGGTAACGGTTCCGGTCTTGGGATTGGGCATGAGCCCCCTGCGGCCAAGAACCATGCCGAGCTTGCCCACGTCCTTCATCATATCGGGCGTCGCCACGGCAACGTCAAAATCAAGCCAGCCGCCCTTGATTTTTTCGATAAGGTCATCGGCGCCCACAAAGGCGGCCCCCGCTTCCTGGGCTTCTTTTTCTTTTTCACCCTTGCAGAACACAAGAACGCGCTTTTCGCCCTTGAACTGGTTGGGAAGCACCACCGTGTCGCGCACGGACTGGTTTTTCTTGAGGTTGAGCTTTACCGAAAGATCCACGCTCTCGTCAAACTTCGCATAGGAAAGGGTCTTGAGCAGATCCAGGGCATTCGGAAGAGGATGGAAAACAGCCCTGTCATATTTCTTGACTGTCTCGGTGTATTTTTTTCCGCGCTTCATTTTTCCACCTCCACACCCATGGACCGGGCGGTTCCGGCGATGATGCGCGTTGCCGCGTCAAGGTCATTGGCGGAAAGATCGGCCATCTTTAACTTGGCGATTTCTTCAAGTTTGGCCCGCGGAATTTTACCCACCTTGTTCTTGTGAGGCTCCCCGGAACCTTTTTCGAGGCCAATAGCCTTCTTGATCAGGACCGCCGCGGGCGGGGTCTTGAGGATGAAGGTAAAGGACTTGTCCGCGTATACGGTGATGACCACCGGTATGATGAGACCCGCCTCCATAGCCTTTGTCCTGTCATTAAACTGCTGGACAAACTGGGGGGCGCTGACCCCGTGGGGACCCAGGGCAGGGCCTACGGGCGGGGCCGGAGTGGCCTTGCCCGCCGGGCACTGCAGTTTGATTAACGCGGCAATCTTTTTCTTTGCCATAAAAACTCCTTTGTGGTGCGCCTGAACGCAACATCAGGCTAACGAGACCGTTTTCCGGCCTCTCCCACACATAATCCGCGGACGGGGAACGCCAGCGGGAAACTACACCTTTTCTACCTGTAAAAGATCGACTTCTACCGGCGTATTTCTGCCGAAAATACCAACCATGACCTTGAGCTTGTTCTTTTCCTGGTTGACTTCTTCGATAGTGCCGGTAAAGGACTCAAAGGGACCGTCAATAATTTTAACCTGCTCGCCGGCGGAAAAACTCTGCCGCGCCCTTACCGGCCTCTCTCCCTTTATTTCGCCTGTTTTTTGCAGTATGGCCCGGGCCTCGTCGCCGGAAAGGGGCTGGGGCCTTTTGTCGGCAGGAGTACCCACAAAGCCGGTAACACCCTGTATCTTTTTTATCCGGGAACAGCTTGTCTTCCAGTCAAGCTCGGGAAGGTCCATTTCAACAAGTATATAACCGGGAAGAAATTTTTTGGTCAGGGTCCGCTTCTTGCCGTCTTTGACCTCAACGACCTCTTCCTGGGGAACCTTAATATCCCGCACGATTTCCTTATCCAGGTCCCCTGAGCTAACCATCATGCGTATGGTTTTTTCGATTTTGTTTTCGTATCCTGAATAGGTATGAAGCACATACCAGCCTGTAGCCATGGGTATACCTTTTTATGTCAGAATATTGCCCGCACGCCAAGGAGGAGGACTACATCCACCAGGCCCAAAATAGCGGCAAACAAAATGGTAGAAACAATCACAACCTTGACCGAACTGACCACATCTTCCCGGCTGGGCCAGACGACTTTTCTCAGTTCCGCGTAGGATTCCTTTATAAACTGCATCAGTTTGCTCATACCGCCCTCTTTACCAACAAAATACGCCTCCAGGCGCAGTAGGCGCCCCCCTTCAAAGCCTGCGCCGTTCCTGTATTACTCTCAGGCGCAGTAGGCTTCGAACCCACGACCTGCGGTTTTGGAGACCGCCGCTCTACCAACTGAGCTATACGCCTAATCTCTACTTAATCTTGGTCTCTTTATGCAGGGTATGCTTCCTGTCAAAAGGACAATATTTTTTGAGTTCCAGCTTTTCCTGGGTGTTCCGCCTGTTTTTGGCGGTTGTATAGTTCTTCCGTTTACATTCGCTGCACTGCAGGGCGATGAGTTCCACCGCCGTCTTTTTACTCGCCATAATTCCCCCGCTATCGTACTCCCGCCCACTATAACTAAAAACAGCTTTGCTGTTTTTAGTTAGCCCTCGATCAGAATCGAACTGATGACCTTATCCTTACCATGGATATGCTCTGCCAACTGAGCTACAAGGGCACAATACTTGCTACATCTAAGACCGCTCTTTCAAAACTGAAGTTTTGACAGAACCTCCATATTATGAGGCGTTCTACTAAAATAGCGAATATGGTAATTTATGTCAAGAGCCGGAGAAGTTCTGTGTCGCCGTTCAGTAGAAATGAGCCCTATTTCCGTTCAGTAGAAATGCTACTTTGCCAGTTTTTTCTCATATTCCTTCTATATGCCTTTTTTTCTACTTTTTTATTACTATTTCATAACTTCAGAGCATTTTAT
>JAISCK010000058.1 GCA_031265635.1 Spirochaetaceae bacterium | reverse complement strand
GCGAGGCCCCGCTTGGCTATCTTGCCGCGGACTACAGCCGAGGTCTGCTGGTCGCCCAGGTATACCTGAATCTTCTTGATGTTCCCCCTGGTTTCGGGGATTTTTATTTTTTCAAAAAGATTGACCCGCTGGGTAGTTATGCGTAATTCATGGTCCAGCCGCCGCCGCTGTTCGTCAAGGGTCCGGGCCTCAAGGTCAAGGAGCAGGACCTGCCGCATGCGTTCCGCCGCCGTGTCAAGCCACAGGGGGGAAGCGGCAAGATCATAGGGGAAACTTTCAAATTCGGCGCCTTCAAAGATGGGTATGGCAACACCGGCAATATTGCCCTGGGAGGCCCTGATGCCGCGTATGACAAGAAGATTAGCGGTAAAAATACCCTTCTCGCCGAAAACGGCTATCCAGGACTTGAAGGTTTCGTCGGCCTTTTCTTTTTCTTCCCTGAGTTCATGTATGCGTATCTCTACGCTTCTTATTTCCGCCTGGAGCTGCTGTTTTTTCAGCATCAGGGTGGGGAGATAGCGCCGGTACATTTTAAGCGCGTCTTTCTGTTTTTTAAGCTCGTTTTTGGTCAGCTTTATCTTAGCCATAACGCCTCAACTCCACGACAGCCGCTAACGGTTGGGCCAGAACTTTTCAAGAAGCTCCGTACGAAGCCCGGTCTCCTCGGGGCTGAAACAAGCGGAAAGAATTTCCCAGCCCAGATCAAGGGCCCGTTCCAGCGGTATATTTACGGAAAGGTCCATCATTTCTTTTTCAAAGGTTTCGCCGTATTTAAGGAGTTTGTCATCCCAGGCTGTCATGATAAAGCCCATGGATTTTTTTTCTAAGGTGTCCTTGTACGCGGCGTAGAGCTTTATCATGCCGTCCATAAGAGCGCGGTGGTCGGCCCTGGTCTTGCCGTTGACCTGCTGTTTGAGCCGCGACAGGGAACCGAAGGGTTCTATGCGGCCGTTTTTAAGGTAGTACTGGCCCTCGGTAATATAGCCCGTGTTGTCGGGAACAGGGTGGGTTACGTCGTCGCCGGGCATGGTGGTAACGCCGAGTATGGTGATGGAACCGGCGGTGTCAAAGTCAACGGCTTTTTCGTAGCGGCTGGCAAGCTGGCTGTACAGGTCGCCGGGATAACCCCGGTTACTGGGCACCTGCTCCTGGGTAATGGAAATTTCCTTCATGGCGTCGGCAAAGTTGGTCATGTCGGTAAGGAGCACCAGCACGTCCTTGCCCTGGAGGGCAAACTGTTCGGCCACGGCCAGGGAAATATCCGGGATCATCATACATTCCACCGTGGGATCGCTGGCGGTATGGATAAACATCACCGTCCGGGAAAGGGCGCCGCCGCCCTCAAGGGTTTCCTTGAAGAAAAGGTAATCGTCGTATTTGAGGCCCATGCCCCCGAGTACTATCACGTCAACTTCGGCCTGCATGGCGATGCGGGCAAGGAGTTCGTTGTAGGGTTCCCCGGATACCGAGAATATGGGCAGCTTCTGGCTTACCACAAGGGTATTGAAGAGATCTATCATGGGAATACCGGTGCGTATCATGCGCCTGGGTATGATGCGCTGGGCCGGATTAACCGAAGGCCCGCCTATGCCGATGAGGTTTTCGCGCAACGACGGACCCTTGTCCCTGGGGACGCCCGAACCGTTAAACACCCTGCCCAGGAGGTTTTCGGAAAAGGACACTTCCATGGAATGGCCGAGGAAACGCACCGTATCGCCTGTGGAAACACCCCGTCCTCCGGCGAATACCTGGAGGGAAACAATGTCATTTTCTATGCGGTTGATTTCCGCCAGGGAGGTCCCGAAGACGGTATCAACCTCGGCCAGGTCGCCGTAACGTACATCGTCCGCCTTGACGGTGATTACGCTCCCCGCTATGGATTCAATCTTGCTATATACTTTTTTCATGCGTCCCTCCGGTCCGCTTTCCGAACAAACTGCTGATTCATGCGTCTCCATACGGAGGCGCGCTCCGCCCGCTTATGCCAGGAGCTTCTCCACGGCGGCCTCAAGCCCCTGGGACTTTTCGGCCAGGGCGGATCTGATTTCCTTTTCCATGGAGGCAAAACGCTCGCTTTTCCACTCCGAACCGTTGTAATCCAGGAAGCGCTGGCGGAGCCTGTTGAACCAGCTCCTCGCCTCGTTCTTGTCGCCAAAGCTGAAACGGGAACCGAGAATTTCAAGGATAATCCTGAAGGTATGGTCCTGCCGGTCAGGGCTCACCGCGGCGTCCACCGCGTCAAAGGAGTTCTGCTGGAAATATACGGCGTCAAGGAAATCGCCCTTGAGGTAGACCACATAGTCGTCAATGCTCGTTCCTTCCTCGCCTACTACCTTCATCATCTGCTCCACCTCGCTGCCCCGGCTCATAAAGCCGTGGGCAAAGGAGACTTTTTCGGAAGGAATGATGCCCTTGTATTTGGACCACGAATCCAGGGGATGTATAGCCGGGTATTTGCGGGCGTCGGAACGTTCGCGGGAAAGGCCGTGGAAGGCGCCGACCACCTTGAGGGTGGCCTGGGTAACCGGCTCCTCAAAGTTGCCGCCGGCGGGGCTTACCGTACCGCCTATGGTAACGGAGCCTATGCAGCCGTCCCTGAGCCGCACTATGCCGGCCCGCTCGTAGAAACTCGCTATGGTTGATTCAAGATAGGCGGGAAAGGCTTCTTCGCCGGGTATCTCCTCAAGGCGGCCCGACATTTCGCGCATGGCCTGGGCCCAGCGGCTTGTGGAATCGGCCAGAAGCAGGACATTGAGACCCATCTGGCGGTAGTACTCGGCCAGGGTAACGGCGGTGTACACCGACGCCTCGCGGGCCGCTACCGGCATGGAGGATGTATTGCAGATGATGACCGTCCGCTCCATAAGGGAACGGCCGGTCCGGGGATCGGTCAGCTCGGGAAATTCCTTGAGGGTTTCCACAACCTCGCCCGCCCGCTCGCCGCAGGCCGCGAGTATGACTATGTCCACATCGGCGTGGCGGCTGGTGATCTGCTGGAGTACGGTCTTGCCCGCGCCAAAGGGTCCGGGTATGCAGTAGGTCCCTCCCCGCGCCACGGGGAAAAAGGTATCGATGAGCCGCACCCTGGTAACCATGGGTTCCACGGGTTTGAGCCTTTCCTCAAAACAGTCCACCGGGCGTTTGACCGGCCAGCGGAAGGACATGGTAAGCGGAATGACAGTGCCCCGCTCGTCTTTTACTTCGGCTATGGTTTCCCGTATGGTATAGGCGCCCGGACCCTTGACGGAGGCGACGGTATAGCTTCCGTAACGGTCAAAGGGAACCATGATGCGGTGGGTAAAGGCCCCTTCGGGAACCGTACCCAGGGTATCGCCCCGTTCCACCCTGTCGCCGGGTTTTACCGAGGGAGTAAACTCCCAGGCAGGGCCGGCGGGCAGGGGGTCAAGATACACCCCCCGTTCAAGAAAAAACCCCGCTTCTTCGGCAAGTTTGGGCAGGGGATTCTGGAGGCCGTCAAAGACCTGGCCCAAAAGGCCCGGGCCCACTTCCACGGACAGTAGCTCCCCGGTATATTCCACAGGATCGCCTACGGCTATACCCCTGGTTATCTCAAAGACCTGAAGCTGGCTTACATCGCCCCGTATGCGGATGACTTCACTCTTTAACTGCTTATCCCCGACCTTTACATAACCCACTTCGTTCATGGATACGGCGCCGTCAAAACGGACGCTTACCATATTGCCGTTGACGGCGACCACTGTGCCTTTGGTTCCGGTCATGTCGCTTCTCCCGATTCAGTGCTTATTGCCCCCAGACCTGCCGCTCCCAGAGGAGCCGCGTTCATAATGGAAGCGTAAATAGTTCTATATTCAGCAAAACCTTCCTCGGCCCTAAAGAGCCCGTGCCGCTCCAGAAGGAGCAGCTTCAGGAGGTACGCGTATATCCTGTTTCTGTTGAAATAGTCAATGCCCTCAAAGGATTCAATGGCTCCCCACCGGGCCTTGTCAAGGAACAACTCGGCTTCCAGGGGAGCATCCATGGACAGGGCCGCCTTGGCAAGCGCCGCGGCGTCAGACGGGTACTGGGGAACATCCAGGGAAAACTCGCGCCTGAGTTTCTGCGCCCGGTACTGGGCGAGGTTTAAGCGGAGGGTCATCTCCCATTCAAGCCAGCGGCCAAGAAAGACAGACCCCGGCTTGAGCGGCGGCGCGCGCGCGGGGTCCAGAACGCAAAAATCCAGCAATGCCGCGTCCGCGGCGGCAAGTTTTTCGCCGGCCAGGGACCTGAAATCCCCGGAACTCATGGGAGTTCCCTGCCCGTAGACAAGATACGGAAGCTGCGCTACCAGATAATAGTAGGAACTCATTACGCGCCCTTTACCGCGTTTTTGAGAATGTCCGCCAGGCGGGGATTAAGGTACGCCGAGAGAAGCCCGGAGACCGCCTCAACAGAGAAATCGTAATACGCCCTGCCGTCTTTTTCGGCTATCCTGAACCCCCCGCCCAGATTGCGGTCAGACGCGAGTTCAACGCCGCCGGAAAGGGCAGCGGAAAGTTTATCCCTGAAAAAGGCTTCCAGGGCTTTAAGGTCGCTTTCGTTCAAAATAAGCCGGAGCGAATCAGAACCCGCGGCCCAGCCCTTTATCACATCGGGAATGGCGTTTTTAAGCGTATCGGCGCCGTAGGCCGCGCCGGTTTCTTTTTGGACAAGCCGGTCAAGAAGGGTCTGTATCTCGTCCTTAAAGGCAAGGACCAGATTGCGGGAAGCCTGTTCCACAGCGGCTATACCGGCCTTTTCGGCCCTCCCGGCGTCTTCCTTTGCCGCGGCAATCAGGGCGTCCGCTTCTTTTTTCGCGGCGCTGATAATGCCCTCGGCTTCCGCCTCCGCCTGTCTCTTTATCTTCAAGGCCTCTTCCGAAGCGGATTCTATCCCGTCTTTCTTTATTTTATCGATCAATTCCTGAAGTTGGATGTCCATAGGCTCCTCTTTTCACCCTGATTTAGCGTTCCGGTTGCGGCTGCGCCAACCGGATGTTCTTATTTTATGCCGAACCGAATTTATTATCAAGGGTCTGTTTCAAAACCATTCCTTCTGAAACCTGTGCCCTACCAGTCAAAGGAATACAGGGAACGCTCGTGAAATTTCCGCTCCGGGGAAAATATACAGGGCGGGAAAGCGGCCTGGTTCGGCGTATCCGGGAAAAACTGGGGCTCAAGGCACAGGCCCGAATGTTTTTCGTAGAAGGAACCCGGTTTGCCCGCCAGCGGGGTGATGGCATTGCCGGTATAAAACTGAAAGCCCGGATGGGTGCTGAAAAGCCGCATCTTGCGCCGGGAAAGGGGATCAAAAATTTCGGCAAAGGGCCTGAGCTTTCCGGCCTCGCCGTCGGCAACAAAACAATGGTCAAAGCCCTCTCTGGTCCCAGGGGAACGGGCCATGGCGTCTTTTATCACCATGCGGGTCCTCAGATCAAAAGGCCCGCCTTCAACCTTTGCAAGCGTTCCGTCCGGTATGCGCTCCGGGCCAATCGCCACATAGCGGGAAGCGTAGAGCTGCGCCTCATGGGAAAGTATGTCCCCCCTTCCCTCTCCCGAAAGGTTGAAATAAGCGTGGTTCGTGAGGCTCACCGGACAGGGTTTATCCACCTCGGCGGAATAGTCCACGATAAGCTCATTGGACTTGGAAAGGCCGTAGCTTACCACGGCTTTGAGCTTCCCCGGAAAGCCCCCGTCCCCGTCGGGGCTGGAGATTTCAAAACGGACAAAAACCCCGTCTTTTTCCTCATAGCCGTCGGCTTTCCAGAGCCTATAGGACAAACCCCTCCGGCCGCCGTGAAGCGTGTGGTTTCCGTCGTTTTTATCCAGCGTATAGGTCCTGTCATTGAGGGTAAACGTTCCGTTGGCGATGCGGTTCGCGTAACGCCCTGCCGTAGAACCGAAAAAGAACCTGTCCGAGGCATACCCGGCCAGGGTCCCGTACCCCAGAACCACATCTTCCGACGGTTGCCGTGAAGCGGGAACATAAAGCGCCACCAGGGACGCGCCGTAATTGGTCATGACCAGTTTTAATTCCCCGGCCTTGAGGATGAAGAGCCTGGCCTTTTTCCCGCCGGAAAGCATACCAAAGTTCTTTTTGGCGATGTTCATGGAGTCAAGGCTAACACAGCCGGACAAAACAGAAAAGGGCCAAAAACAGGAAAGCCGCCGTCTTCATGGAAAGCGCCGGAAAGCGCCGCGCGGGACAGGAACACCCGGGGCAGGAGCGCCGCACAGGGACACTGGAAGCGGGCGGGCCATCCTGTTAGTATAGCCCCCATGGGAATAGTTGAACGCCTGGGCAGGATCCTTGAAAACCGCATAAACGACGGACTCCGCCGTAACCATAAAAACACGCCAAACGCCGACCCTGACCTTGAAGACGCCTACAGCGAACTCAACGACTACCTGTCCGGGAAGGAGAAGCCACAGGACAGCTTTGGCCGGGCCGGGAGGGAGCGGAAAGCGGCAAGACAACCCCCCGTTCCCGAAGAACTTAAAGCCGACTTCGCGGAACTGGGCGTTCCCTTTGGCGCGGACAGGAAAACCTGCAAGGAAGCCTACAAAAAACTCCTCAAACTCCACCACCCCGACCGCCACGCTGCCCATGAAGGTAACATGAAAAAAGCCACCGAAAAGACAGCCAGAGTCAACGCCGCCTATGAACGCGTAGAAAGCCGGCGCGGGGAATGGGACCCAAACAGCCGCTAATCTCCCCCATTGCCAGGCCGATAATAGAGCATGAA
>JAISCK010000026.1 GCA_031265635.1 Spirochaetaceae bacterium | reverse complement strand
GGGGGCAAAAAAGAGGCATATACCCAAAAGAACCATATTTTTACGCATCAAAACCGCCATTACTTTCAATATATCGTATAAACGGCAAAATTTCATCATTCCGGGGACTCCTCTCTTCACTTATCGGTAAAAGAGAAGGGCCTATATAGCCTGCCGGCAAAGCAGCCGCCTTTGTGGACAACATGATTCTTCTTATAGTATAAAGATTGTATGAGAGAATCCCTGGGGGCTGTCGCTTTTGACCTGGACGGAACCCTTTATCCCAACTACCGTTTTTACCTTCAACTGGTCTTTTTTACCCTGAAGGAACACCGGCTTCTCGTCGCTATGGGCAGGGCCAGGGAAATGCTCCGTTCCGCCGTGGAAAAAAGCGGGGACGCCGCGGGGTTTTATGAGCTTCAGGCAAGGCTGATGGCCGAACTCCTCAAGGATGACCCGGCCATTGTCAGGGAAAAGACCGAAAAACTTATATACCGGGGCTGGGAGCCCCTGTTTCGAAAAATCAAACTGTACGCCCATGTAAAGGAAAGCCTTGCGGCACTGCGGGACGCCGGGCTCAAGCTGGGGCTTCTGTCCGATTTTCCCCCTGAACGTAAACTTGAATACCTGGGCCTGGGCGGGCTTTTTGACGCCGTGCTCTGTTCCGAAACTTCGGGCAGGCTCAAGCCCGCGCCGGAACCTTTTCTGGAGCTTGCCGGGGCCCTGGGCGAGGATACTTCCCGTATTCTTTATGTGGGAAACAGCATATCCTATGATATACTGGGGGCAAAGGGCGTGGGAATGAAAACCGCCCTCATACGCACTCCGTCCCTGTGGCGAACAGGCGGGGCGGATATAGTGTTTTCCGGCTATCGTACACTGCGGAATCTTGTATTAAGTTGAGGGGCACATGGGGTTCTTTACTGTTGGGAATATCTTTACTCTGGCTATAACGGTTCTGGCTCTGGTACTTTACCGGCAGATTGACAAGCGTACCGATTCGCTGGGAAAGCTCCGCAAATACGGCGAAAAACTCAAGGCCGATCTTGCCTCATTTGTGGCCGGACGGGAAGCGGCGGTCAAGGATTACGCGGTAGAGCTTGATGTCCAGCAGAAGGCCGCCAAAGAGCTGATGAAGCGCCTTGTGGTAACCGATGACGAGCTTGCCGGCAAGGCCGAGGCGGTTTCCAAAATCGACGAAAAAATCAGCGCCTATGACGCTTCGCTGGAAGAACTGGTGCGCATGACCGGCAGGGTCCAGGAAAACCTTGGCCGCATACGGGAAGAATCGGTCTTTGTCGAAAATTCCGCCCGCAGGATAGGCGAGGCCAGGACCAAACTGGAGGAACTCGAAAAGAACCTCGGCGGCCTGGAACTCCGTTTTGAGAAGGAAAACGCCGAAATCCTGGAAAAAACCGCCGACGCCGTAAGCGCCTCGGTGCGTTCAACGGTTTCCGGCCTTCAAACTACGGTAGAAACCATAGAGCGCCAGGTTGAAGACCACAGAAACGCGGTATCCATGATAGAGCAGCAGCGCAAGGCCAGCCTTGCCAGGGACATAGACATCATCAACAGGACCCTCAGGGAAGCGGTGGAAAAAGCCGGTTCCCGGGCCGACCGCATGGAAGAAGCGGCCCTGGCCAAACTCAAGGACCAGGCCCTTGAAAGGGTCAAGCGCTTCCAGTCCGCTGTCGAGGAAAAAATTTCGCTTTGCCAGGAGAACGCCCGGTCGAAAGTACAGGAAGTGCAGGGCCTGGTCAAGACCTATACGGATGAATGGAAGACAGACCATAACGAGCTTGAAGCAAGGCAGAAAGCCTACCGTGACGAGTGGAAGCGCGAGGCCCAGGAACTCAACGGCCTTGCCAAAGCCCAGAAGGAAGACCTCAAGCGGGAACTGCGGGAACTTCAGGGCCTTATCAAAGATCAGGAAGAAGCCTGGAAAGAGACCCTTGCCGAGGCCGAGCGCCGCATTCTGGAGGACTCGCTCCGGCGCGGCGAAGAATACGCGGCTCTTCAAAATGAACAGTTCCGCCGTGTTGAAAGCCTTTCCGACGACGTGGGCGGCCTTGAGGCCGAACTCAGGCGTTCCATGGAGGACGCGGAAAACCGGGTCAGGTCAGACTTTGCCCGTTTTGAGCAGGAAGCTGCCGGGACAAGGAGCCGCATTGCCTCATCCTACGAGGCCGCCGCCGAAAGGCTTAGGGAAGGCATCGCCGGTCTGGAACAGGAACTCAACGCCCTCAAGTCCAGCGCCTACGAGAATGTATCCGAAAAACTCAAGGTTTTCGAGGATGAATTCTTTGCCGATCTTGCCAAACGGAGCGGCGAGATAGACCGGAGGCTCGACGAATGGAAAGGCGATCTTGACAGCAAGCTCCTGGCCCTTGGGGACGAGGCCGGGGAAGAGCGGCGGGATCTTGAAAAATCGTTTACCGAAGACCTTAAACAGCGTTTTTCCGACGAGAATACCCGCCTGGTCTCCGAACTGGCCCACCTCAAGGCCGAAACCGGGGCCTTTGAGGAAGGCATACGGGATGTGATGAGCGAAACCGACCGTTCCATAACTTCCCTCAGGGAACAGCTTGAACAGGATCTCCGGGACGCCCGGCAGGGGGCGGAAAATACCGTTAAATCGGAACTTGCCCGGTACGAACTCGATCTTACCGAAAAGATCAAACAGGGGCAGCGGGATCTGGAAGCCGCCATCAGGGATATGGAAGACGGCGTGGAAGAAAGGCGGGCGGGAATCAACAGCCTCCTTGAGGATTCCCGGACCGGTGTCGAAAGCTGGAAGGCGAAACTCGGCGTCCAGATCAGGGAAGCCGAAAGTTCCCTGGAAGAAGTACGGCGCAGGACCAGGGAACTCGGCGCGGAAAACGACGAGCGCTTTACCGCGACGCGCCAGGCCATCAAGGAGATACAGGAAGAAGCCGACGCCCGGCGTAACGAACTTTTCTCCCGTACCGAAGACCAGGCGCGGGTTCTGGACAACGCCATCAAGGACGCCGACCGGCGGCTCAGGGAATTTGCCGGACAGACCCGGCTTTTTGAAGAGGCCGACACCCTGCGCGTTGAACTGGGCCGGAAAATCGAGGACCTTTCAGGCGATCTTAACCGCCTCGAACAGCGCCGTTCCGAGGCCGCCGCTCTTGAGGGCCAGTTTGTCAAAATCAAGCGCCTCGAAGACGAAGTCAACGCCAAAATGACCCGTTTCCTCTCGGAAAAACGGCGCATTGAACTCATGGAAGCCGACTTTAACCGCCTGCTCCAGACCTCCGAAGCGGTCGAGGAAAAACTTGTCCAGGTTTCTTCCTCCGACGACACCCTCCAGGCCATGCAGGTACAACTGCGCAAAATCACCGATGCCATAAGCGAGAGCGAAGACCGTTTCCAGCGCGTCGAAAAAAAGAACCAGATTCTCGAGGCCGTCAATGCCGGTATAGACAGGAACTTCAAGTCCCTCAGGGAAGCCGAAGAAAGCGGCGCCCGTCTTGACGCCGAAATGAAGAAACTTTTGGGCGATCTCGATGAGGTCCGCTCCTCGGTGGAAATCCTCAGCGGCGAGCAGGAAAAGGTCCGGGTGGCTGCTGAACAGGCCGCCGGCCTTGACGAAACCCTCAAAGACATTGAGGGACGGATAGAGGCCATGAATGTGGCCCGGGAATGGCTTGCCAAAACCGAATCCCGCCTGCAGCAGATTTCAAAAGACGCCCAGGAAGAAGTCAAACTCCTCGGCGCGCTCCTTAAAAAGGACGGCTCCAAAGGCAAAACGCCGGGTCGAGGCGCGCCCACCATCGCCGACCGGGAAAACGTAGTGCGCCTTGCCCACCAGGGCTGGAAACGCGAAGAAATAGCCAGAGCCCTCAACCTTTCCCTCGGCGAGGTTGAACTCATCCTGGAACTGCCCCAAAAAGAGTAGGCTTGTCCTAAAATCCGCAATTTTTTTGCTTGACCTGACCAAATTCCCATGGTATAATTATTAGATAAAAAAATATCGAATATGAATTCCAAAGGCAGGATGTGGCAGACGCAACGTTTGCTTTCATCATAGTAGATTGTTTTCAGGAGGAAAGAAAGAATGAAAAGGACGCTTAAAGTGTTCCTTCCCCTGGTGATTACCGCGGCCGCTCTCATTATCGCCGCGTGTAATACGCAGGGAGGCAGTACGGTTCCGTCCGGCAAGCCCGCCGCTCCGGTGGCTTCACGAACGGTAACGCCCCTTAGACCCGGTACATATACCGAAGACGTTGCGGGTAATGCCCTGGGGTTTAAGGTAGAAGTTGTACTCTCGGCCAGCAGGATCGAGAAGGTAACGGTTATCTCTCATAATGATACTCCTGGAATTGCCCAAGCCGCCATCGATGTCATCCCCGCCGCTATTGTGAGCCAGCAGAGTACCGGTATTGATGTCGTGGCCGGGGCATCACGGACTTCCGGCGCCATCATCGCGGCTGTCGAAAAGGCCATTACCGAAGCGGGCGGCCGGCCCCAGGAGTACAGGGCTGCCGGGACCAGCTTTTATCTGAGCAGGGACGCCCTGCTTAATCCTGTCGGAACCCCCCGCGGTCCTGTAACGGCTCCCGGCCGCTGGGACGAGACCTATGACGTCGTCGTTGTCGGCGCGGGCTATGCGGGCGCTGCCGCGGCCTATGCCGCCCAGACCCAGGGCGCCAGGACCGTGTTGATCGAGAAGATGCCCTTTATCGGCGGAAATTCCCAGATCAACGGCGGCGTGTGGGCCGCTTATACCAGCAAACTTGCCGCTGATTTACAGCGGAGAAGGAACCTTACCCCGGATACCGCCGAGAAACACATCGAAGACACGATAAAAGGCGGCGACTATATGAGCCGGGAAGACATGGTCAAAAACATGGTATACGGGTCTCCCTTCTACCTTAACCTGATGCTTGATAACGGCCTTGTCGTCCGCGACTCTCTTACCATGCCCGGCGGTCACTATGGTTTCAGGACCTATACCCTTGAACACGAGCAGGGCTTTGATATTACCGAAGTCCAGAAAAAACTCCTCGCCCAGTCGGGTGTTACCGTTAAGCTCAATACCAAACTGGTCCGTATTTACCGTGACGGCAATCAGACCGGGCCGGTAGTAGGTATTGCGGTATACACTGCCGAAGGCATCAGGACCATCAGGGCCACCAGGGCGGTAATCCTTACCACCGGCGGGTTCAGCGCCAATGTCCCCATGAGGTCGGCCCAGGTTCCTTCCCTGACCGACGCGATGCCCACCACCAACCAGATCAGCCAGACCGGCGAGGGCATACTCTATGCCCAGGAAATCGGTTCCCAGACCATGCAGCAGAGCTATATCCAGCTCTATCCCTTTGCCGATCCCAATACCGGTGTTCTGGACGCCTATGCGGTTATCCCCTTCTCAGGACCTTCTTCGGGCGTTGTGTATGTGGATTACAAGGGCGAGCGCTATGTCAACGAAGGTGAACGCCGCGACGTAAATGCCAAGGCGGCCATGGATTCGGGCGGTTTCCCCGCTTTCTGTATCCTGGACCAGAAGATCGTTGACCAGGGCGGATTTACCAGCCAGGACACCGTAAACCGCGGTATTGAAAATGGCCGTATCTTCAAGGCCAATACCCTTGAGGAACTTGCCGGCCAGATCGCCGCGCATTCCTACCGCAGTCCTTCGGGCGTGCCGGGTAATGTCAACATCGCTTCGGGGACCCTGACCAGGACCATCGAGGCCCACAACGGCTATGTCAGGTCCCGCCAGGACCCCGCCTTCAACAAGGTGATCACGACAGCCATGCTGACCATTGACGCGCCCCCGTACTATGCCATACCCCAATGGCCTTCTGTCCACCATACTATGGGCGGCCTTATCACCACGAACAAGCTGGAAGTCCTTGACCTCTTTGGCAACGTGATTCCCAACTTCTTCGCGGCCGGTGAAGTTACCGGCGGAGTCCACGGCACCAACCGTCTTGGCTCCAATGCCGGACCCGACGCCTGTGTAAACGGCTATATCGCCGGATACTATGCGGTAACGGGAGACGTACCCGACTTTATAAAAGGTAAGTGAGCTTGTTCCAAAAACTGAAGTTTTGGAACAGCCTCAAGTAACTAAGAAAAGCCGGGAAGGGCATAAGCCTTTCCCGGTTCTTTTTGCCGCGAACAAAAACCCGGCAGCCCGGTAATTTGTCCGGTAACTTCATATTCCGAACAAATTCTATCAAAATCGTTGTTTTTTTATGTAAAAAACAGCTATTTCATATTGATATTTTTTTATAATCAGTGTATAACTAAAATCACGTTAAAAGAGCCGGTACTGTCTATAGGAGATAATCTTTTGAGTACGGTTTTGCTCTCCCGTTTTGTGTGTTATAAGAGCCTGTTTTCCCCGCAAAGGCGCTGTCCGTGGTTTTGTCCGGGTTAAAAAGTAGAAAAGCCGATCTGTCCGTTTATGCGGGCAGGCCGGCTTTTTTTGTTTGTGTCTGGTAAAGGATTGTTAACAGCCGTCCGAGACCTTCACAGGGTTTCCCGCGGATTAAAGGGCGAACTACTTTAGTGAGCTACGCCTAAAATGAATGGAGGTAAGAATGGAAAAGAAAGGAATCTCACGGAGAGAGTTTCTGAAGAACGCCGGTAAAGTAGCCGGAGGCGCCGCGGTCGGCGGCCTGCTTTCCAGCTGCGCTACTACAGGCGGAGGCAGCAGCAGCGGCGGAGTTCCCAGCACATGGGATATGGAAGCGGATGTTGTTATTCTGGGACTGGGCGGCGCGGGAGCTTCAGCGGCTATTGAAGCCCATGATGCCGGTGCGTCAGTACTGGTCCTGGAAAAACAGGCCGCCAATCACCATTTCAGTAATTCGAGAATGTCAGGCGGTGTCTGGCACAACCCTGATCTTTCAGGTGATCCCGAAGCGCTGGTAGAATATGTCAAGGCCACGATGAGCGGCGAGAACATCCCCTGGAAGTTTGAAGGTGAAATGGAAGACCGTTCAGACGCCATGGCCAGGATGTTTGCCCCTGAAATGAAGAAAACCGAAGCCTGGCTCATGAAGATTGATCCCGATCTTGATCAGAGGGCCATGGC
>JAISCK010000229.1 GCA_031265635.1 Spirochaetaceae bacterium | reverse complement strand
GCAAGGGCCACCGCGTCAGCTTCGCCGCCGCCGTTGGTGAGGCCCTCCCTGATGGCTTCGACCAGGGCGCGGTTTGATTCAAGCGCCGCGGATGAGCCGCGAAGCAGTATGGCGCAGCCCGCCTTATACGCAAGGCAGAAGGCGTCGGCGGTAACATTGGGCCGGGATTCGTAGATGATTGCCGCCACTCCCAGGGGAACGGTGATTTGCTCAACCACAAGCCCGTTGGGGAGGGTCCAGCCGGCCCTGACTTTGCCGATGGGGTCTTCCAGCCGGATTACAAGGGCAATGCCATCCAGTATGTCATCAACGCGTTTGTCATTGAGGAGCAGCCTGTCTATGAGGGCTTCCTTCATGCCGCCCTTGCGGGCTTTTTCCGCGTCAATCCCGTTGGCGGCAAGTATGGCGCTCCGCCGGGCGTCAATGGCTTTCATTACCGCGCAAAGCGCCGCGTCCTTTGCGGCGCGGTTTTCCAGCGCAAGTTTTACCTGGGCTGCTTTCAGGGAATCAAACACCGCGTCAAGAGAAGTCATGGGGACAGTATAGCAAAATTCTTCATAATGAATATACTCTAATTATGAAACAGTGCAAGGGACTCATAGCGCTCATCATGGAAGACCGCCGCGTGCCCGAAGGAGCCGCGGAACGTATCAGGGAAGCCGGAGACGGCCGGGAAGTAAAGATAGTTTCCCGGAGCCGGGAGCTTGAAGGAGCCCTGGATACTGTCGAGATACTTTTTGGCGATGTGCCTTTCGGCATGCTGCCCCATGTGCCCCATCTTGCCTGGGTGCAGCTTTGGTCCGCCGGGGCCGATCAACTGCGGAAACATCCTGAGGTAAAAGCCCTTCCTTTCATGCTGACTTCCGCGTCGGGAATACACGGCAGCCAGATGGCTGAACATCTTTTTGCCCTCATACTTGCCTGGAACCGTTCTCTCCCCGCGGCCTTTGAGGCCCGGAAAAAACACGAATGGCTCCGTTTCGCGGACCATCAGGTTTCCGTGCTTGCCGGTAAAACCATGCTGATTATGGGTTATGGGGCGATAGGCGAAACGGTTGCGCGTACAGCCCTTTCCTTTGGGATGAAGGTAATCGCCCTGCGGCGTACGGTTTCAAAGGGCGGAGCCCTGCCGGGCCTGCTCCTGGAAAGCGCTTCGCGTCTTGATGATTTTCTTCCCGAAGCGGATTATGTGGTCAACATACTTCCCGCCACAGATGATACCTTTCACATTTTTGGAAAAGTCCAATTCAACCTGATGAAACAAAGCGTTCTCTACGCCAACATAGGCAGGGGCGCTACCACCGACGAAGAAGCCCTGACCGGGGCTCTTAAGGCACAGCGCATTGTCGGCGCCCTCCTTGATGTTACCGAAACTGAACCGCTTCCGCCTGACTCGCCTCTTTGGGACCTTGATACGGTACTGCTTACCGGGCATTATGCCGGTATGCATCCAGAGTACGGCAGGCTTGCCCTCGAAGCGGCCCTTGATAATCTCCGCCGTTATGTGCGAGGCAAGCCGCTGCGAAATCTGATTGACAAAGAGAAGGGGTATTAAGTGATAATCGGAATTGACATAGGCAGCACTACCACCAAAGCGGTTACGGTAAAGAACGACGGGAGCATGATACGGGTAAAGACCAGGGGTCTTGACGCCCTTACTTCGGCGTCCGGGGTTTTGGGCAAGATAACCATCGAAAACAATATCAATATAGAAGAAATCAGCGGGATTAATGTTACCGGCGTAGGGGCCGATAAAATCAGCGCCGGCATATTCGGTATTCCCGTGAGAAAGGTCGCCGAATTTACCGCCATAGGCATGGGGGGCCGGTATCTTTCCGGCCAGGACAGGAGCATCATCGCCAATATCGGGACCGGAACGGTCATCATCGAAGTCGATAAAGAAAAAATAAGCCACTTTGGCGGAACCGGTGTAGGCGGCGGCACCATCATGGGGCTTTCAAAAAAGATGCTCCAGGTGGATAACTTTGATTCCATCATTGAACTTGCTTCATCGGGCAACCTCAAAAAGGTTGACCTCTTAATCGAAGATATCGCCGATACGGAAATAGGCTATCTTTATAAAGATGTAACCGCGGCGAATTTCGGAAAAATTTCCGATAACGCCTCGCGGGAAGACCTTGCCCTTGCGATACTCAATATGGTGTATCAGGTCATCGGCATGCTCGCCTCCTTTGCCGCCCGGAGCCGGGGCCTGCGCACCGTCATCGTAACCGGCAATGGCAGCAATAACCCCATCGGCAAGAGGATACTTGCCGAATTCAACCGCATGTTCGGCATTGCTTTTGAATTTCCCGAATACGCCGAATACACCACCGCCATAGGGGCGGCCCTTGACTTTAAGGGCTAAAAGGCGCATCTTTACAGAATGTCCGACGCTGACAAGAGATCCGAAAAATCCGAAGCCGCCTCAAGGCTTGACCTGATACGTCATTCGGTGAGTCATGTCATGGCCCAGGCGGTAACAACGCTTTTTCCCGGAACCCAGGTAGCCATAGGCCCTTCAATAGAGAACGGTTTTTATTATGACTTCCTTCTCCCCAGGGCCATAAGCGCCGAAGACCTTCCCGCCATTGAGACGGAGATGAAGAAGATCATTGATTCCCGCCAGGACTTTGTTCAGATTGAAGTAAGCCGGGAAGACGCGAAAAAACGTTTTGCTTGCGAACCTTTCAAACTGGAACTTATCGACGGCCTGCCCCAAAACGGGCCCGACGGTCTGCCGGTTAAAATTACCCTGTACGAAAACAGAGACGCGGACGGCAGGCTCCTCTGGGCCGACCTCTGCCGGGGACCCCATGTGCGGAACACCAGGGAAATCAATTCCGCGGCTTTTAAGATCATGAGTATAGCCGGCGCTTACTGGCGGGGCGATGAAAAGCAGGCCATGCTTACCCGCATTTACGGAACCGCCTGGGAAAATCCCAAGGACCTCAAGGCATACCTCAGCTTCCTTGACGAGGTTGAAAAGCGCGACCACCGCAGGGTCGGTAGGGAAATGGACATCTATTCGATTCATGAAGAAGCCGGCGCGGGGCTGATATACTGGCATCCCAACGGCGGCCGCATGCGTGTCGCTGTCGAAGACTTCTGGCGCACCGAACATTACCGCAACGGCTACGAAATACTGTACACTCCCCATATCGGAAAATCCTGGCTTTGGGAAACTTCGGGCCACCTGGGTTTTTACAAGGGCAATATGTATTCTCCCATGGAAATTGACAACCAGGACTACATCATCAAGCCCATGAACTGCCCCTTCCACATTATGATTTACAAAAACAAGGGAAGGAGTTACCGCGACCTTCCCCTGCGCTGGGCGGAACTGGGAACCGTGTACCGCTATGAACGGAGCGGGGTACTCCACGGGCTGCTCAGGGTCAGGGGTTTTACCCAGGATGACGCCCACATTTTTTGTACTCCTGAACAGATGGAAGACGAAATACGCGAAGTTCTCAGATTCAGTCTCAGGATATGGAAGGTGTTTGGCTTTAAGGACATCAAGGCCTATCTTGCCACCAAGCCCAAAGAAAGCGTAGGCGAACAGAGCCGCTGGGACGCGGCGCTTGAAAGCCTGCGCAAGGCGGTCATGGCCGAGGGTCTTGATTACGAGGTTGATGAGGGCGGCGGCGCTTTTTACGGCCCCAAGATAGACCTTAAAATCAAAGACGCCCTGGGCCGCGAATGGCAGATGACAACCATTCAATTTGACTTTAATGAACCGGAACGCTTTGACATGACCTTTGTGGACGCCGACGGCCAGCACAAGCGGCCCTACATGGTACACCGCGCCCTGCTCGGCAGCCTTGAGCGTTTTTTTGGCGTTTTGATAGAACATTTTGGCGGGGCCTTCCCGGTATGGATTGCCCCGGAGCAGATCGCCGTCATTCCTGTTTCGGAAACCTTTAACGGTTACGCGCAACAGGTCGCGGCGGAACTTAAAGGGCGGGACTTACGGGCGTCGGCGGAACTTGACGATTCGCGGCTTAACGCGAAAATCAGGGACTGCCAGAACAGAAAGATCCCCTATATGCTTGTGGCCGGTCAGAGAGAGGCCGATGAGGGTACTGTCTCCATCAGGCGCAGGGACGGAAAGCAGATGGGGTCCATGAAGAGTTCCGAATTTGCCGATTATGTTGTAAAGAAAATTGAATCAAAAGACCTGGAGCTATGACGGGGCTCCTGCCAAAGAGCCAAGGGTGAATACCAGAAAACTTACGGTCCATCCCAGGAGAAAAAGGAATACGATTTCGAATCCGACCCACTTCCAGCCCAGTTCGGCCCTCATGGTCGCCAGGGCGGCAAAGCAGGGCGGAATGATCAGTATAAACAGCATGAGGCTTAATGCGACAAGGGGCGACATCGCCGGATCATGGCGTATCGCATAACGGAGCCCTTCGCTTTCCTCGTCTTCCCCGGACCCGACCCGGTAGAGTATCCCCAGCGTTGAAACTATTACTTCCTTGGCCGCGAAACCGGTTACCGACGCGACCGATATTTTCCAGTCGAAACCCAGGGGTCTGAACACCGGTTCTATGGTCCTGCCGAGCATGCCCGCGAAACTGCCCTTGAGCCCTTCTTCGGCGGCGCTAAGCTCAAGAAACGCCGCCTTTTCAGCCTCATCGGCCAGAGGATGCGCTTCGGTATACGAGGCCGTCAGTTCGGCCTGTCTTTCGCCGCTTAATTCATATTTGGGGAAACTCGTAATGACCCAAATAAGAATAGCCGAGGAAAGGATAACCGTGCCCGCTTTTTTTATGTACTGCCAGGTCTTTTCCCAGACATGCCAAAGTATGCCCCTGAGGGTAGGGGCGCGGTAGGGCGGCAGTTCCATCACAAAGGGAGTGGGTTCGCCCCTGAGTACGGTATGTTTGAGAAGCAGCGCCGACAGCAGCGCGAGAACCACGCCTGAAACATAGATGAACATCACCACGTTTGCCTCGCGGCCCGGAAAGAGCGCCGCCGCGAGCAGTACATGAACAGGGAGCTTTGCCCCGCAGCTCATGAGGGGCGTGATAAGCACGGTGATGATACGGTCCCGCCTGCTTTTCAGCGTACGGGAAGCCATAATTGCCGGAACCGAACAGCCAAAGCCAAGCATCATGGGGAAGGTAGACTGCCCGTGGAGCCCAAAGGCGTGAAGCATCTTGTCGGTGGCAAAGGCCGCCCTGGCCATATAGCCCACATCTTCAAGAATGGAAAGCAGAAAGAAAAGAATCACAATCAGGGGGATAAAAGAAAACACGCCGCCTGCGCCGCCTATGACCCCGTCTACAAGCAGCGAGCGAAACACTCCGTCCGGAAGAATCGTTTCAAAGGCCGATCCAAGAAAGCTGAAAGCTGATTCGAGGAGCGCTGTCGGATAGGAACCGAGGATAAACGTAAGCTGGAATACGGACCAGAGTACGGCGATAAAAACAGGCAGGGCAAGAAAGCGGTTCATAATCACCTGGTCCACAGCCTGGGTCAGCGAAAAGTCGGCGGCCTTGACAAGGGTAAGCGCTTCCCGCACAGCCCCCCGTATGTACCCGTAGCGTTGTTCGGTAACAATGATTTCGGCGTCTTTGCCAAAGTGTTTTTCTATCCAGATGACCGCGTCTCCGGCGGCAGAGACAACGGCCTCCCGGCCCTTATGTTCGGCAAGCCGCTCATAGGCGCTGGCGTCTTTTTCGAGGAGCTTAATCGCCATCCAGCGCGCCGGATACCTGGCGGTGAAAGACGTGTCGGAAGCGATAAGCGCCGTCAGTTCCTCAAGTTTTGTTTCGATTTCATTGCCGTAGTGGACCATGCGCTCATCACCGTACTGCCCGGCAACAAGGGCGTCAATACAGTCAAGAAGCGCCTCGGTTCCCGTTCCCCTTGGCCCTACGGTTTTAACCAGCGGGATACCCAGAGTAACGGAAAGCTGTTTGGCGTCTATGCGGATGCCGTTGGCCTCAGCCTCGTCGCTCATATTCAGGGCGCCGATAACCGGAATGCCCAATTCCTGAAATTGAAGGCAAAGATAAAGATTTCTTTCAAGATTTGTTGAATCAAGAACATCGACAATGAGATCGGGCTTTTCTTCAAGAATGAAGTCCCGGGTAACAACCTCGTCCAGGGAATAGGCCGTAAGGCTGTAAACGCCGGGAAGGTCGATGAAGCGGTACTGCCTCTGGTTTCGTATTCTGATCCCTTCGCGTTTTTCTACCGTAACGCCGGGATAATTGCCCACCTTGTGATGCGCCCCGGTAAGGGCGTTAAAAAGCGTCGTCTTTCCTGAATTGGGATTTCCCGCAAGCGCGATACGCAGCGCGTGCCTGTCCGGAGGGAGGGGAATGCCATTATCCATGCAATGCATCAGCGTCCGTACCCTCAACCTCAATACCCGCGGCCTCATAACGGCGGATCAGAATATCATAACCCCGAATCCGCACCTGAATCGGCCCCCGGAAAAAACCCTTCCGCACAACCTGCCCCCTGGTCCCCTCGGTAAACCCCATGTCGGCCAGCCGTTTTCCCACTTCTTTCTTCAGCGTCACCCGCTTTACGCTGAAAGACGCCTCTTTTGGAATATCTGATAAGCGCATCATCTTCCTTAATTGCCTTGATATTAGCCAATACTAACAGCATAGCAAAAAAGGAGAAAATTTTCAAGGGAAATGTATCCGGGACGCTTTTTTCCAAAACCTGAAATTTTGAGCTTTGAAAGCTGTTTTGTACCCTTAATCCTCAAGCAAAGCCCAGGCGCGGTTAAGGACGCGCTTGGCATTGGCAATGACCAGCTCAGGGTCCT
>JAISCK010000221.1 GCA_031265635.1 Spirochaetaceae bacterium | reverse complement strand
TTGTCTATGACGCTGTCCGGCCTGGCAAAGTAGACAAACTCGAAGGAACAAACCGCCCGCCGCGTTTTTTCGCTGAACGAGAACGAAAGAACCTGTTCGCGGCTTATGATGATTACTTCACCAGGTTCTATGTCCCGGACAAATTCTCCTCCCACCGCGTCTATGGCGCAGGACTCGGAAGCGAGAATCCAGCCGTCCTTGATCTTTCCCAGGCACAGGGGCCTTATGCCGTTGGGGTCCCTCGCCCCGATAAGGGCGCTGTCGGTAAGCACGGCCAGGGCATAGGAACCCTTGATGAATTTGATGGTATCGGTGAGGGCCCGTTCCAGGCCCTTTTTGTAATTTTTCGCGATCAGGTTGACGATGACTTCGCTGTCGCTGGATGAACTGAAACCTACACCGGCATCCTCAAGCAGCTCCCGGACCACATCGGCATTGGTCAGCGTCCCGTTATGCGCAACAGCTATGGCTCCCTGCTTGAACCGGTTTACAAAGGGTTGGGCGTTTTCTACGGAACTTGAACCTGCTGTGGAATAGCGCACATGGCCTATGGCCGCCGGTCCTTCGATCTGCTCTGAATCTCCGTGGCCGAACACCTCATCCACAAGACCCATGCCCTTACGCAGCTCAATCGTGCTGTTCTTCGCCAGGGCTATGCCCGCGCTTTCCTGGCCCCGGTGCTGGAGGGAGAGGAGACCTGAGTACACCAGGGGAACCACATTCTGTTTTTCGTTGTTCGCAAAAACGCCGAAAACCCCGCACTCTTCATGCAGTTTGTCCGGAGGAAAGCCCTCATCGCCTTCGGGTATAGCCGCTATAGCCGCGCCCACGTTTGCTCCCTTTAGCCTTCGCCGCTCAGCCTGTTGAGAATTTCTATATACGCTTCCTTGACATTGCCCAAATCGCGGCGGAAACGGTCTTTGTCGAGTTTTTCTCCGGTTTTGGCATCCCAAAAACGGCAGGTGTCAGGGGAAATTTCATCGGCCAGTACCAGTTCGCCGTTTGCTGTTTTTCCGAATTCAAGTTTGAAGTCGATGAGCCTGATGCCCCGTTTCAGGAAGAAGGCCGAGAGGATTTCGTTGATCCTAAAGGTAAGGGTTTTGATTTGTTCGATTTCTTCAAAGGTTGAAGCTCCGATGGCAACCGCGTGATAGTCATTGATAAGGGGATCGCCCAGAGCGTCATCCTTGTAGGAAAGTTCAAAGACCGTGGTTTTAAGTTCCGTTCCTTCGGCAAGTCCCAGGCGTTTGGCCATGGAACCTGCCGCGACATTGCGGACGATGACTTCCAGCGGAATTATGCGCACCCTTAAACAAACCATGTCCCGGTCGTTGAGGCGTCCCGCAAAATGGGTAGGCACGCCTGACTGGGCTAGAAGTTCAAAAAGACCCGAGGCGATTTTGTTGTTTAGTACGCCCTTGTCTTCGATCTGCCCCTTCTTTTCGCCGTTAAAGGCAGTGGCGTCATCTTTATAATGGATGATTACAAGGTCAGGATCGCTTGTGGCATACACCTTCTTTGCCTTGCCCTCGTAAAGCTCCCCGCCCTGTTTGATGGATTCGGCATCGAACATCTTGCTCATAATACGGCTCCTTGATTATCGCGGGCAAAATCGTCTTTCATTTTTTTTCTGAATTCCACAAGCGCCTTTTTCAGTTCAGGGTACTTAATGGAAAGAATTTCACAGGCCAGGTAAGCGGCATTGGCGGCGTTATCCACCCCGACAGCGGCAACCGGTATGGGCCTGGGCATCTGAACTATGGAGAAGAGGGCGTCCATGCCGCCCAGGCTCCCTCCGGCTATGGGAACCCCTATGACCGGGATAAGGGTAAGGCTTGCGATAACCCCGGGAAGATGGGCGGCGAGCCCTGCCCCGGCTATGATCACCTCGGTTTCTTCTGCCTCAAGACGGGCTATTGTCTGTTGAAGCAGTTCGGGAACCCGGTGGGCCGAGAGTATGTGTGAAGTATAGCCAACGCCGAAATCCTCAAGCACATCGGCGGCCTTCTTCATTATAGTTGAATCAGATTTTGAACCATAGATAATAGCGGCCTTCATTCGTTCTCCCCACCCAAGGTTCCGTCTGCATATACAGTACCATGAGAGGGGCGGGGACTTCAAGGGGGCAGGGCGGACGCCGCGCCCGGATTTACCACAGTTACCGCAAGCGGAAGATGGTCGCTCAGGCCATAGCCGGTTCTGGGGTTATAGGCCGCGGGCAGACCGGACGCGCCGGTGAAGGGATCGCCGCGTATCACCGCGCAGTCGGAAAATTCCCAGCCGGACGAATCAAACCATTCCGCCGAAAGGAGAATATGATCGATTGTCTCCCATGAATTTTTATAGTAGTAGGAACCTCCGTCTAGTTCTCCTGTCCAGGGCGAATAAAAAACCGCCGTACCGGGAGGAAAGAAATCACCGCGCGGCGGTTTGTTCTGGGACAGAACAATAAAGTCCCCCTGTCCGCTTATGGCGGCGGCCTCTGGATCGTCAGGGAGAAGGGCGCTTGGGTATAAACCTGCCTGGCGGTAAAACTCATCGTGATTCTCGTTGAGGTCTCCGAGGATGAGTACAGGGCAGCCTGGCGACTCTTCCTGTATTTCGGCTGTTCTCCGTGCGATAATGAAGGCCGACGCCCTTCTTGTCAGTTCGGTTTTTTCATCACCGCCAAGTTTTGATTTCCAGTGACAGATGAAGATAACCATCGGCGCTCCGTTATGCTCAAGCAGGATTTCCAGCATGGGCCGGGGCGCGGAATCGCCGTTCATGACAACCGAATGGGTTTTTGTTCCGGCAAAGGGAAGGCGGCTTATTACTCCCAGGCCCAGCGCCGCGCCGCTCTCTTTCGCAAAGAACGAATACCGGTAACCGGCTCCTGCCCCGCGCATCAAATCTTCCAGCACCGGGACGTTTTCGACTTCCTCAAGGGCAAGCAGGTCAGGCGCGCCCATGACGTTTATGGCTTCGCTAATCGTTGTAATTCTTCCATTATACTTTGCCTTGTTCCAGTTGCCGGGCCCCCGGTATTCATCATATTCCGTCCCTGTTTCCTCGCCGTCAAAAAGAGCCTCGACATTCCACGCGGCGATGGTAAGGCTGTTGGCGGCGTTCCCTGTTCCGGGGCCGTACATTCCGCCGCATCCGGCCCCGGCAAAAAGTATCGCGGCCAGCAGCGTACAGGTCCGCGCCAGAGGGCCCCCAGGCGGTTTTTGCCTGCCTTTCAGCGGCTCTATCCCGCCGCGAAAAAAATCCGCAGAGTTATGCTTCATAGCGCCTCCGTATAAGTAAGACCCCACCCTGTGATTTGCTTTGCGGAGGATTCAAATTCAAAATAAAATTTTCAATTTGAATTTTTAAAAGAAGCCCTATTGGAATTTTTTTGCGAAAATTATTCAAAAGCGAAGCAGAATACATGGCCGGCCCTTATATATGGTACGCTGAACGTGTATCTGACAAAACCAGGAGGCCGGCATGGAGGCGATCTATCTTGAATATGAGGAAGGAAGCGTCTTTCTTCCATATTATGAACATGATGAACTGTTTACCCGGATAAACCAATCCCAATGGGGGCAATGGGATGATTCCAGAAGCGGCTTCATCTTCATCAGACAAGGCGGCCTGGACCGGTTTTTCTCCGATTTTCTTTTTGATATTCCCTATATTGAAATCCCGGAGAATCACGATATGGCGCTTAAAATCCACAACTGTTTTTATGGCGGGAATCTCGTCCTCTCCAACCAGGGGCTGCGGGACCA
>JAISCK010000220.1 GCA_031265635.1 Spirochaetaceae bacterium | reverse complement strand
AGGGGCGGGCCGGAAAAGCGGCAGAGCGAACCTATGGCGGCGGCCATGGAAAGGAGGAGGTAGTCGTCCCGCGCGAGTCCGGGCGGAAAGCTGAGGCCGGCAAAGGCGGCAAGGGCAAGGCCGTCGGGGTCAACGCCGATACGGCCTATGGCTGCGGCGGCGGCGGCTTTGACCGAAGTGTCCCGGTCCCGGACAAAGACCCGTACCAGAAAGGGTATGGTTTCCCTGGACCCTATAAACGAAAGGAGGCGCAGGGCTTCGGCCCTGAAGGCTGTCTGGACCGTCCCGCTGCTTTGTACGGACGCGCCTGACGCGCTGCCTCCTATTTCCATGAGAAAGGCCGTGTATTCAGCCTCGTTGAGGCCCACGTCTCCCTTCCTTACCTGGTCCCCAATCATGGTGAGGAGTTCCCTGAGTATATGTTCCTGGCCGAGAAAATAATCCCTGAGTTCGCTTTCCCGCATGGGGCCGCCGAGGCTTGACGGGGGAGGATTTCCCATGCCGTAACTTCCTTCGGGAAGGGGGCCGTACAGGGATTGGGCCGTCTTCAGCACCCGTTCCTCAAGGCGGTAGGCGTAGAGTATCCAGTCGCCGCCTCCCGAATACAGTATGCCTTCGTCGCCAAAGGCCGGGCAGGATGAAGCGCCCTTGAGGCGGAGCAGCCAGAGCCTTCTGCCGTCCTCGGCAAAGCCCGAGGCTCCCGAGGGGGAAATAACATAGACGCCCCGTTCATCATAGAGCATGGAAAGGTCTTTTTCCGCGCTTCCGCTCTCAAGATGGCTCTCGCCTGTCCACAGCACGCTTTTTGTTTCGCCGTCAAAGAGCCGGACGCTGCCGTCCGCAAGGGCCAGGGCAAGGCGGGTTCCCCGGCTTACGGCGTCCAGCGGCGGCGAAGGCAGGCGGGCAAGGGTAAGGGTTTCCCCGCCGCCCCTCCATTCAATCTTGCCGCTTTGACAGACAAAGGCCAGCCCGTATTGTTTTGCCTCCCCGGTATTGAGTTCCAGGGGAACGGCGCGGATTGGTTTCTCGTCAAGGGAATAAACCGAAAGCCCTCCTGAATGGGTGATGTTGTACACCGGAAAAACGCCGTCCTGTTGTTCAAGGCCCAGTATGACGCCGCCCCTGTTGTCAGGGAGGGGGCCGAAACTTAAGGGACTGTCAAAGTCGCGGGACCAGAGAAGATAGCCGGCGGCGGTATAGCAGCGCAGGGATTCTCCGAGGGGCACAAAAAGCCGTCCGTCCCAGCCTGTAAGCGCGGGCGCCGAAAGGGGGGAGGGGAGGCGGACGCGCCACAGTTCCCGGCCCGAGCGGTTTACGGCGATAAAAACGCCGTTGGTTCCGCAGACATAGCTTGTGCCTTCCCGTGAACGGCTTATATGGGAACCAAGGCGGCCTCCGGCAAAATAACTCCAGAGCAAGGCCCCCCGGCGGCTGTAGGACTTGAGGGTTCCCCCGTCGCAGACCATCACCACGGATTCGGCCTGGGCCGCCGGCCTTCCCAGGACCGAAGCGCCCAGGGCCTGCCTCCAGAGCGGCGGGATAGAGGCTTCCTGGGCAAAAAGCGCCGCGCTTGGGACCAGGACCAGGGAAGCAAGCAGCGCTAAAACCGGGCGCCGTTTTTTCATGCGGCCTCCTTCCTCCGGGTAAAAATGGCGAGACATTCTATATGGGCGGTCTGGGGATAAAAGTCATATATCTTGAAGGAAGAAGGGCTGTATGTTTTGGCAAGCAGCTTCGCGTCCCTGGCCAGGGTGGCGGGATTGCAGGTCACATAGGCAAGAAGGGGAGGGCCCCTTTCGCAAAGGAATTCCGAAAGAGTCCCCGAAAGGCCGGACCGGGGCGGGTCAAGCGCCATGAAGCCGTAGTTCTCCCGGCAGCGGGAAGCCCACACATAATCCGTAAGGGGAAAAAAGCGCGCTCCCGCTCCGGTGTTTTCAGCGGCCAGGGCCAGGGCTTCCCTGTTTTCTTCGACAAGGTCCACCCGGGCAAACATATCCCCCAGAAAGGCCGAAAAGGTTCCCACGCCGGCAAAAACATCGGCGGCGGGCAGTTTTGTATCGGCCTTCCCGGCCGCTTCAAGGAGGTCCTGTATGAGGATTTCAAGGAGTGTTCCGTTGCTCTGGAAAAAACAGGCGGCGTCAAGGACCAGGCGCTTTCCGGCTACAAGGACGGCGCCCCGGCTGTTCTTCCCTTCGACAAGAAAGGTGTCATGCCGGGAATATACGGTAAACTGTTTTTTGCCCGCCGGGACTTCGAGGCTTTTGTCTCGCAGGGCCTTCCGTATCCCCCTGTCGGCAACCGGGCAGTCCTCAAGGGCCTCGGCGGCGCCGCTCCGGCGTTCCTTGAGGCCGGGGACAGGGACCGCGTCCCGGTTCACAACAGCGTGAAACTTCATTCTGTTCCGGTATTCCAGAGGCGCTCCCCGGACCAGGGGAAAGTCCCCGGCGGGGGCAAGCCCTCCTATACGGGAAAGCGCGTCCCGGAGCATGTTTTTTTTCTCCTCAAGCTGGGCCTCATACGCGATATGCTGGAGGCCGCAGCCGCCGCAGCGCCCGTACAGGGCACAGACCGGCGCGGCCCGGTGCGGCGAGGCTTCCAGAACCCCGGTAAGTTCGGCCCGGCCCCATCTGCCCCTGGTTTCGGTAACGCGGCCCTGTACCAGATCCCCCGGAGCGCAAAAATCCATAAAAAAAACCATTCCCCCAACGCGCAGCACCCCGGCCCCTCCGGCCGCGAGGCTTTCGACCCGGGCGCTGAAGCTATACCCTGTTTCCATCCTTGGGGGACTATAGCATTATTGAATGAATTATAGTATAGGCGGTACAATACTGCCATGGAAGCGACAACACTCAGGGTGGTTCAGGATGACGGGGCGGATCTGTTTGTCCGGCGATGGATACCCCCGGAAACACCCCGGGCCATTTTACAACTTGTCCATGGCATGGCCGAACATTCCCTGCGCTATGAAACCCTGGCCGCCGCGCTCTGCGAAAGGGGCATTGAGGTCTGGGCTGCGGATCAGCGGGGGCACGGCAGGACCGCCGATACCTCGGTCAACAGCCCTTCCGGGGGGGGGCTTCTCGGCCACTGCGCCGACTGGGACGGGTTTTTCAGGGTAGTATCCGATGTGGACGGTATTTTTGATAAGATAGAGGCCCTTCACGGGAATAGGCCCGTCTTTTTGCTGGGACATTCCTGGGGTTCCTTTATAGCCCAGGCTTATATTGAACGCCGGGGAGAGAGGCTTTCAGGCTGCGCCCTGTCCGGAACCAGGGGGCCTGACGGCCTCAAGCCTGTGCTGGGTGCTTTGACGCTGTCCCTTATCGCCCTGACCGGCGGAAGCAGAAGACAGTCCAAACTGGCCCGCGCCCTGGTTGACGGCGGTTTTAACCGGCCCTTCAGGCCCAACAGAACCCCCTTTGACTGGCTTTCACGGGACGAGGCGGTTGTGGACGCCTATGCCGCCGATCCCCTCTGCGGAAAGCTGTGCAGCGCCGGATTTTACCGGGACCTGATTCGCGGCCTCAGGGAAATCCACCGGGATGAGGCTTTGGCGGGTATTCCCGGAAAGCTGCCCGTGTATATTTTCTGCGGCTCGGCGGACCCCGTGGGCGACATGGGGGTAAGTCCCACGGCCCTGGTCGAAGCGTATAAAAAACACGGTATAAGCGATCTTGAATATGTACTGTATCCCGACGCCAGGCATGAAATCCTTAACGAAACAAACAGCGAAGAAGTAAGGGCCAATCTTGTTTCCTGGCTGGAACGGCATTTGTGAGGCTTTTGTGCGTTACCGGTATGTAAAGCAGGCCGACGGAAAAACCGTCAAAAAGGCCCTTGTGTACACCGCGGATGAACACCGCATCAATCCCGAAAGCGTGGACAAGGACGCGGTGTATATAGTGCGGTGCCTCCAGAACCAGGGGCATGAAACCTATATAGTAGGCGGCGCGGTGCGGGACCTGATGATGGGAAAGATCCCCAAGGATTTCGACATAGTTACCGACGCGAACCCTTCAAAAATAAAAAAGGTATTCCGCAACTCCCGCATCATAGGCCGGCGCTTCCGCCTTGTTCATGTGTATTTCGGTCCGAAAATATTTGAAGTTTCCACGTTTCGTTCCCTCAAGGACGGCCCGACGAGCAATACCTACGGCACGATAGAAGAAGACGTGCTTCGCAGGGATTTTACGGTCAACGCCTTTTTTTACGATCCCCTGAAAGAACTGGTGGTTGATTATGTGGGCGGGATGAAGGACATCAAGGCAAGGCGCATCAGGCCCATAATTCCCCTGGACCTTATTTTTAAGGATGACCCGGTGCGTATGATACGGGCGGCAAAATACGGCGCCGCCACAGGCTGCGCCCTGCCCCTGACCCTGCGCTGGAAAATAAAAAAAGACGCGCCCCTTCTTAAAAGCGTGTCCTCTTCGCGGCTCGGCGAGGAAATCAACAAGATCATCACTTCGCCCCATGCCCCGGATATCGTAAAAAAACTCGACAGCCTGGGGCTTTACGGGTATTTGCAGCCCAGGGCGGCGGAACTTTTTAGAACCAAGCCGCTTTTCAGGGAACAGTACCTGAAAGGTCTTGAAGCCCGCGGTTCCGAGCGCCTTCCCGGAGAAGCCCTCTCCTCTCTTGTGCGTGATTATCTTGAAAACGCCCTTGACTGGGAAAGCGCCGGGCCCGAGTCCTTTAAGGAGGCCCTTCTCGCCGCCCGGAGTTTTGTACTGCCCATGAATCCTCCCAGGGCCGGGATGGAGCTGGCCGTGCGCCTCATTTTCCGGGAGCATGGCATCACCGTGCGGAAATACCGGCTCCAGAACGAGGGCGAGGGAAGGCGCAGGCGCAGGGGCCCCGGAAGGAGCAAGGCGCCGGAATGAGGCCGGCGTTACGGAGAACCGGCGGCGAGTTTTCCGGCGGCGTCTACATGGTAGTTCCCGTTGCTGGGCGTTACGGCGAATTTGGCGAAGAGGCCTGTATCGCTTACGTTGTCCAGGACTACAAGCGTCTCGGCGTTGATATAGCTTGCCGGTATTATCGTCGCCACGGGAGACGGCCGGGTAAGCGGCCCCGTAACGGTGATGTATTTTCCCCAGTCCAGCTCTACGCCGCTTTCTACCAGGGCGTTTTCCTTCATGGAGAAAACAACGCCGTCTGAAAAGTTTACTCCGACGCCGCCGCTGTGGACGCCTATGTGCGCGTTTCCGCCCATGTGAAACGTTCCTTTACTGATAAATACCCCGTAGGACTTGTTCCCGGAGATTTCGCCCTGTGTCATAAGGAACACCGCCTTATCCACAAATACGCCGCCTATATCGTTGGATTTTATGAGCCCGCCTGTCATGGTGAATGTGCCTTCTTCGATATATACGCCCCTGGTTTTATTGCCGCGTATTTCCGCCTGCCCGCCCAGGATGAGATTGCCGTTGTCCATTCGTATGCTTCCGTCGCTGAAAGGATTGGAACTGTCATTCCCTTCGATTATTCCGCCTGTTATGTTTATGGTTCCGTTATCCGCGTATATACCGCCCGCGAGGAAAGCCTTGTTCCCCGTTATGGTTCCTCCCCGCATATTGAGGACAGGCCTATCCGAGGTACTGGAAATGGAAACGCCTCCTCCTTTTCCTCCTAAAAAATTTGAGGGGTTCCAGTTGCTGCCGTTTTTGAGGGTTACTCCGTCTTCTATTTCGAGCAGGGCGTCCTGTACATGAATCAGCGCCCCGCCCGAGATCTTGTCCGCGCCGTCAATGATCAGGTTTCCCTGACCGCCCGAGAGTGTAAGTACCGCCCCCGGATTTACCGTTATGAGGCTGCCGAAGGGAATCACTCCGCCCCTGACAATCTTTTTTTCCTGTCCAAAGGGAACGATGGTGATGTTCTTTCCGGCGGGAATGTCGGCTGTATCGCCGAGGAGGGTCATGGTAATGTCGGCGAGTAAATACACCGTGTCATGCTGCGCCGCCGCGTCAAGGGCTGTCTGCAGGCTGGCGTATTCAACATTGCTGGAAGCGAGCCGCACGATTCCGCCCGTACTGAGGTTGAGGCTGAGGTAGCCGCCGCTGTTGACGCTGTAATTTTTTCCGTTTGCCTGGGTAACGGCGAATTTCAGCGCTGCCGGCGCAAGGTCCGGGGCCGAAGAAGCTTCAAGCAGGCGGGTGGCGGGCGGCGGGACAGTGTAATTTTCTGGAGTCAGGATCGCCACGGGAAATGCCCCGGTCAGATTCCGGTCAATGGTAACGCGGCTCCCGTTCTGGAGGTACACGTCGTTATTCATGGCGATGACCGCGCCGCCGGCCATTGAAAGATTCGATGTGCTTGAGGCAATATACACGCCGCTGCCCTTGGCGGCGCTGTTGCCGCTTATGGTTCCGCCCGACATTTTGAAGCTGCCCCCCGGCGCTATATATACGCCGCCTCCTGGGCCTGCCGCCCGGTTGCCGCGTATATCTCCTCCGTTCATGATGAAATTTCCGCTAACATATACGCCGCCGCCTGATGAGGTGTTAGAATTGTTGTCAAGCAGCGCGGCGTCCTTGTTCAGTGTCAGCGTTCCGCCCGCCTCAACGTTTACAAATCCCGCGTCCGCCGCCTGGGAGTTTCCCGTGAGGGTGAGCTTGCCTGAGTTTCCGTTCTTTCCCAGGATGAGTCCTCCTCCGGCTTTCACCAGAAAGAACTGATCTTTAAGGGAACTTTCTCTTTTAATGCTCTGGTCCGCCTGGCCCGCGGCGAGGACGATGATTTTGTTTTCTATCTTGATGGGCGGCGCGGGAGACGCGGCGTCGCTCAAGGTGGTAAAAGTCGTTTCTATCATAATGAGGGAGGTCTTGCCCGGAGGCGCCGCTTCTATGGCGTCCCTGAGCTGTTGAAAATTCGTTACTGCCGCCCGGACCCCCTGCGCCGGGAAAAAGTCCGCGCGGCCGTTAAGCGGAAGATTATACAATTCACAACCCCCGTGAACAAGCAGGAAGAAGACCAGCGCCGCGCCGGAAAAACGTTTTGTTAATTTCATGCTATAGGTATATATATTAACGGGATGCGGCGTTTTCCCATAAATGAGCTATTCCGGCACATCATGTTCTAAACAAATTCTTTCATGTTCTTTTTTACGGACATAGTTTTTGAAAAATCATTATACTTGTGTTACGTTTAAGACATGGATGTACGCCGGGTACGGATTCCTCTCGGGGTAAAACTCGTAACAATTATCTCAACGTTTCTTGTTCTTTCTCTGGGAGCCATCGCTGTTCTTGTTTCGATACTGGTAAGCGCCGATGTAAGGATCAGCGCCGAGGATCATAATTTTACCCTTAACAAACGTGTCGCGTCGGGGGTGGATACTTTTTTCGGAACAGTATTGGCCAATACCCGGACCTTTCTGAATCTGGGCTCTGTTATTGGAGGCCGGGATGACGCGGCGGCTTTTTTCTTTGAAAAAAATCCGTATATCGCCGCGGTTCTGGCGGACAGCGCAACGGTGTTTATCAATCCTGATTTCGACCTTCCCCAGGGGGTTTCAGACGCGGCGTTTCGGGAAGCGGCGGCCGCGGATTTGAAAAGGGCTGCCGGCGGGGAGACCTTTGTCCTTAACGGCGGCCCGCGCTTCTGCGTTCCCATGCTGATCATGTTTTTCCCCTGGTCCGCTTCGGGCGCCGCCGCTGTTTTTCTTGACGGGGAAAAACCGCTGTATGATTTCGCCTCAGGGAAAACCGGGAACCGCAGCTTCCTGATTAACGAAAACGGCGATGTTCTTGCGCATGACGAAAGCGGTCCCGTCACGGGGGGCCGCAATCTCCCGGGCCAGGGCCTGATAAAAATCGCCCTGGAACGGGGGGACAGGAATTTTCAGACCGTGTACACCGACAACGGAACGGACTATTTCGGGGCCTATCAAAGGCTTCCCGGAACCGGCACGGTGCTTGTTACCAGAATAGCTTCCGGTGAGGTTTTCAGGGGCATACGCGCCGTTATCAGGCGCAATCTTCTGGTCAGCGCCGCCGTACTGGCCCTGTCTATACTGTTCATCTCTCTCTTTTCGGGAACCATAAGCAGGCCCATCAAGGCTCTCGCGGCGGCTTCCTCGGCCATAGAAGAGGGTAATTACCGTATCGACCTCAGTTACCGGAGCCGGGACGAGATCGGGCTTCTTACCCGTACCTTTATCGGCATGGGGCACAGCCTTGAAAATTTCGAGAAATTCACCAACAAGGCAATAGTGCGCCTTGCCAGGCAGGGAGCGCTGACCCGCACGGGAACGGCAAGGACCGTGGCCGTAAGTTTTATCATGATCCGCGATTTCGGCGAACTGGCAGGTCATTTCGACGCGCCGGAACTGGTCTCCTTTGTCAATTCTTTTCTTTCCCGCATAGTTCCCTGCATCACCGCCACCGGGGGAATAGTGGATAAGTTTCTTACCCAGGACGGCGTTGTGGTGATGGCCCTCTGGGGCGGCGCCGGACAGGACGACGGCGGGCCGCGCCGGCATGCCCTTGCCTGCGTGCGCTCGGCGCTGATGGTGCGGGCCGTTATATGCAACTGGAACGCCGAGCGGGCGGCCCGCTGCCGGAGGCAAAACATAACGGAAGACAAATTCGCGCTGGTTAAGATGGGTTGCGGAATCAATACAGGCGAGGTTATAGCCGGGCAGATGGGTTCCGAAGAAAGGATGGAATATACGGTCATAGGCGATACGGTAAACCTCGCGTCCCGCATGGAAGGTCCCAATGATCTTTTTGATACGGACATTCTCATTACCGAAAACACCCATGATCTTATCGGAAGCTGCCTTGCGGCGGAAGAAATGGGCAGCCTTGAACTCAAGGGAAAGGAAAAGCCCCTCAGGGTTTTTTCCGTGGTGAACATGAAAGACATTTGCGAAGCCGAAAAGATTATCGCCGGCCTTGACGCGCTGCGGCATACCAATCCCCTGGTAAGCAGGCGTTGCGCCGGGCCCCTGGGACCCGTGACCATGGCGGAAGTCAGAGAGGGATGGCTGCTTTGAAAGAAGACGGACGCGGGACAACGCGGCGCAAAAACCTTTCCACCGGAACCTCATCTGATCAGGACGCGCTGTCCCCCGGAGAAAGGGACTACCGGGGGGTCAGCTTTTCCATCAGCGCGAAACTTGTCTGCATGATAACAGGCGTTTTGTTCTTTTCCCTGGGCCTGATAAGCGCCCTGGTGTGGTTTCTGGTTTATACCGACACCCGGAAGACCGCCAGGGAGAATAACCTCAGCATCAACAGGTACGCCGCCTCGACAGCCGAAGCAATGCTTGATTCGGTGAAGGCTAACGGTATTCTGTTCTCCCGCGCGGGGAAAGACGCGGATACAGGCCGTTTGTTTTTCGACGACAACAAAAACATAGCCGCCTTTATAAGCGGCGGCGATGACCGGGGCCTTTTGGTAAACGGTGATTTTTTCGCCTCTCGTGAGCTTGATGAGGCGCTGGCCGTACAGTACGCCGCCCAGGTCTTTCCCGGTCTTGACAGCGCGCCTGAACTTTTCAACGCGGCTCCGTTTTTCAACGGCGTCCCCCTGCTGTGCCTCCGTCTTTCCCATAACGACGCCATTCTCTTTTCGCCCGAGGCTCTCCTTGATTCCTACGGAACAGGGGCGAATACTTCTTTCCTGATAAATGACTCAGGCGCCGTGCTTATTCATCCTGACCGGGAACTGATACGGAAAGAAGTAAACCTGGGCGGCGAGCCCATGATACGGGATCTTCTCGACATAAAACAGCGGAAGACCATATACCGGAATGAAAACGGGCGGAGCTTTTTTGCCGCCTCTGAAAAAATCGCCGGGGGTAAGGCCGTTGTTATCACCACCATAGACAGCGATATCGTGTTTGAAGGCATAAACACTACAACACGGCGCAATCTTTACCTTTCCCTGGGAAGCTGGTTTTTGGGAGTTCTTTTTATATGGTTTTTTTCCCGGTCCGTAAGCGGCACCCTTGAGATGCTGCGGGAAGCCGCCGAGGCGATAGAGGACGGACAGTACCATCTTGAGCTTGAGGCGAAAAACCATGATGAGACGGGCCTCCTTACCGAGAGCATGATCAGCATGAGTCATGTCCTTATGAATTTTGAAAAGTTTACCAACAAAACCATAGCCGTATTGGCCAGAAAGGGTCGGCTCGAAACCGGGGGAACAGACAGGAACGCCACGATTTTCTTTTCGGACATACGTTCCTTTACAGCAATTTCGGAAAAGCTGCGCCCCGAGGAGGTCGTTGAATTTCTCAACGATTACATGGACCGTATGGTCGCCTGCATACTCGTTACCGGAGGGGTAATTGACAAATTCATAGGCGACGCGGTGATGGCCCACTGGGGGGCGGTTGAGACGCCGGGACAGGACTGTTCCCCGGCCCTGAACACCCAGGAACAGCATGCCTTGGGCGGCGTGCGCGCGGCGCTTCTCATGCGGGCTTCTCTGCGGAGCTTTAACGAGGGCAGGGGCGGCGAAAAAAAACCGGTGATACGGATGGGCTGCGCCCTTAACAGCGGCCATGTTGTCGCCGGCCAGATAGGTTCGGAAGAAAAGATTGAATATACGGTTATAGGAGACGCGGTAAGCCTGGCCAACAGGACGGAGGGCCTTAACAAAACCTTCGGCACCGAAATTCTCATTACCGAAAATACCTGGCGTCTTGCCGGGAAATACCTTTTGACCAGGGAAATGCCGGCTGTTTCCGATAAAGGCAAAAAGGTGCGCATATTCGCGGTCATCAATATGAAGGACGAAGCGGAGAGCGCGAGGCTCATGGAAGATGCGGAGAAGATACCCAAGATGAATCCCGCCCTTGCCAGGCTCTGTATAGGGCCCGGAGGACCGAGGAGCCTCGCGAAACTCAGGTCCCTGCTCGGCATACCGGACCCCGCTCCCGATGCCTTCAGGGACGGCTGGGCTGAAAAAAAGTACCGGCTTTCAGGCGGGAAAGGCGGGAAAGAATGCGGGTAATGAAAAAGAGACGCCGTATCGCCGATGTTCTTATGGTAATCGTCTGCCTTTCCGGCGTTTTTGGTTCCGGCTTTCTTTTTTGGAGAGACCTTAACCGGACCCTGACCAAGAATTCGGAAACTCCCGTGGGAATCATAAGCTACAAACGCAACGGCGCCCAGCGCCGTTTCGGGGAAAGGCTTGCCTGGGGTTCGGTGCAGAGGGATTCCCCTGTTTACAGCGGCGACCTGATACGGACCGCCGATCTTTCCGACGCGATTATTACCTTTGATAAGGCCGTGGAAGTAAGCCTTTCGGAAAACAGTCTCATACAGGCTTTCTATGATTCCGATACTGGCGCGAGGCTTGAACTTTCAGGCGGCGCTATCTCCGTTGACGCCGGGGACAAGGGCATGACCATCAGTTCCGGGGGAAAGATCTTGACCATCAACGCCGGCAGTTCCGTCAGCATGGATGCCGGAGAGGAATTCACCGTCAGGGTAATGTCCGGCAGCGCTTCGTTACTTTCCGCCGGGGAAAGCCGGGACCTGGACGCCGGGACAGCGCTCAGCGTTGACGCCTCGGGATACATTGAAGAAAAGCCCCAGGTTACGGTACTCGCCCCGCTTCCCGGCCATGCCGTGCTGAGTCCGGTCCCGGTCCCGGTGGCCTTTTTGTTTCAAACTTCAGGTTTTCCGGAAGGAGAACATGTCCGGGTGGATCTTGCTTCCGACAGGCGCTTTTCCGGGATCATTAAGACCGTAGACAGCGCGCCGGATTCCGGCATGACCGTTGAACTTGCCCCCGGCGTCTACTGGTGGCGGGCGTATCCGGCCGGTTCAGGCTCAGGCGGCGCGGCGTCAGGAAAGCTCTCCGTCGTGAACGCCCCGGCTCCTGTCCCGGTGCGTCCCGGCGGCGGAGAGCGTTTCGCCTACCGGGACAGTCCGCCCGAAATACGTTTCAGATGGACGGCCGGCGGAACGGACGCCGGGGAGGACGGGGCTGTCTATGTGCTGGAGGCGGCGGATAACCCCGGTATGCTGCGCCCGCGCCTTTCCGAAAGGGTGGACGGGTATTCCTATGCCTCGGGAAGCCTCGGCGAGGGAACATGGTACTGGCGCGTAACGCCCCGGTATCCCGGTAACTACGGGGGAACCGCCCTGAGTTCCGCTGTCTCGGCGTTTACCATAGAACACGGCGCGGCGGAGGCCCCGCCGCCCCCGGAGCTTCCCCCTGCCGAAACTCCGCCTGAAAAAGCTCTCCCGCCCAGGGAAACGTCGCCACCCAGGACAGCTCCCCCGCCAAGGGCAGCTCCGCCGTCCAGAGAAGCGCCGCCGTCCGTTCCTCTTCCCGGGAGGCCCGAGGCGCTCCGTCCTTCGCATAACGCCGTGATTGACGCGGCCTATATACAGCGTAACCTGTCCCGCGATCTGGCTTCGGGTTTCTTCATGTTCAACTGGAAGGCCGTGCCGGGGGCCAATGCCTACAGTTTCGAGCTTTACCGGGCGAAGCCCCCTGAGAGGCCGGCCGGCGACGGTACAGACGGAGATGCCGGGATGGTTCCGCTCATCAGCGTTCCCCTGTCGCCTGATACCGGCTACCGCCTTGAAAACCTGGCCGTCCTTGAAAACGGCGATTATATCTGGCGTCTTACCGCCTTGAGCATAGCCCCCGACGGCACTGTGGAAAGGCGGGGAGAGACAGCCGAATACCGCTTTACCTTTTCCGTACCCAGACCAGGCGCCCCGGCCCTGACTGTCCCGGAAACCCTGTACGGATTTTAGGGAATGGACATACGCTTCCGGCTCGCCATATTTTTACTGTGTTTCGCCTCTCTTTTCCTGTACGGCGGGGAAGTTTCAGACACCATGGAAGGAAACGAAACGGGGGACATGAAAGCGCCCCGCTTCATACAGCGCCTGAGCTGGACAGG
>JAISCK010000171.1 GCA_031265635.1 Spirochaetaceae bacterium | reverse complement strand
CTGATTCCTATAAAATGGGACAATCATGGAAATGGGGGAAGGCATGAGGCAGCATGTAGTGTCCGTTCTGGTTGAAAACCGGGCAGGGACGCTCAGCCGGGTATCAGGGCTCTTCAGTCGCCGCGGATTCAATATTGACAGTCTGACTGTCGGGGAAACGGAAGATCCTTCTGTTTCCCGTATGACTATCGCGGTAAGCGGGGCTGATCCGGTGCTGGAACAGATAATCAAGCAGCTCGAAAAACTGGTGGATGTTATCGCTGTCCGCCAACTGGACGCTTCTTCATGTCTGCGGCGGGAGATTATGCTGGTCAAAATCAGCGCCGGAGCAGAGACCCGTCCGGCGGTCATAGAGATAGCCGGGATTTTCCGTTCCAGGGTTGTTGATGTTTCTTCCACCACCATTACCATTGAGGCCACAGGCGATATAGAAAAACTTAACGGCCTCATTCTGCTTCTCCGTCCCTATGGCGTTCTCGAACTTGCCCGGACCGGCCTTGTCGCCCTGGAGCGCGGGGCCGGGATACTTTCCGTATCTTCTGTACTAAGCATTAGTAACTAACCGGCAATTGCGCGGCGGCCTTTGGCCTCCGTAAGACAATTACCGGAAACTCACCAGTATGAAAAAGCCTCAGGGCTTTTTCGAGGAGGAATTATGGCTTTGATGTACTACGAAAAAGATTGCGATCTGGGGGCCCTCAAGGGCAAGACCATCGCCGTTATCGGCTACGGTTCCCAGGGACACGCCCATGCCCTTAACGCCAAGGAGTCGGGCCTGAAGGTCATCGTGGGGCTCTACGAAGGTTCCGCCTCCTGGAAGAAGGCCGAAGATGCCGGCCTTACGGTCAAGACCGCCAGGGAAGCCGCTGAAGTCTCTGACTTCATCATGATTCTTATCAATGATGAAAAGCAGGCTAAGCTCTATGCTGAATCGATAAAGCCCGCCCTTAAACCGGGCAAGACTCTGGCCTTTGCCCACGGCTTTAATATTCATTTTGGACAGATTACGCCGCCTCCTGATAGTAACGTGGTGATGATAGCCCCCAAGGGTCCCGGACACACGGTGCGCGAGCAGTACCTGGCCGGCGCCGGCGTGCCCTGCCTTATCGCGGTGTACCAGGACGCGTCCGGAGACGCCAAGCGCCTGGGCCTTGCCTACGCGGCGGCCATAGGCGGCGCGCGGGCCGGGGTTCTCGAAACCACCTTTAAGGAAGAAACCGAGACCGATCTTTTTGGCGAACAGGCCGTGCTTTGCGGCGGTGTCTCCGCCCTGATGAAGGCGGGCTATGAGGTGCTTGTCGAGGCGGGCTACCAGCCGGAAAGCGCCTACTTTGAGGTGATGCACGAAATGAAGCTCATCATAGACCTGGTGAACCGGGGGGGGCTGGGCTTTATGCGCTATTCAATCTCGGACACCGCCGAATACGGCGATTATGTGAGCGGGCCCAAAATTATCACCGGTAAAACAAAAGACGCCATGCGCCAGGTGTTAAAGGAAATTCAGAACGGCAAGTTTGCCAGGGAATGGATACTGGAAAACCAGGTGAACCGTCCCAACTTTAACCGTATGCGGGCCATTGAGGCGGATCACCCCATCGAAAAAGTAGGAAAGGAACTCCGCTCCATGATGGGCTGGATAAAAAAGAACGAGGAGAAGTAGACGGAAGGAGCATGTATGTCCGAAAACACGAATCGCATCATCAGAATATTTGACACAACGCTCAGGGACGGTGAACAGTCGCCGGGCTGCAGCATGAATCCCGCTGAAAAGCTGGAAGTCGCGCGGCGCATTGAGAGGCTCGGCGTTGATGTCATCGAGGCCGGGTTTCCCGCGTCAAGCCCCGGCGATCTTGAGTCGGTAAAGAACATCGCCGGCGTCATCAGGAACTGCTCTGTGGCGGGCCTGTGCCGTTCCCTGGAAACGGATATTGACGCGGCCCGCGAGGCGCTTGAAAAAGCCGCCTGTCCCCGGCTCCACATCTTTCTGGCTACTTCCCCCATACACATGGAATACAAGCTAAAGATGACGGCGGACCAGGTGCTTGAACAGGCCGCCGCCGCGGTCGGCTACGCGAAAAAATTCTGTTCGGATATAGAATTCTCCGCCGAGGACGCGTCGAGGAGCGATCCTGATTTTCTGTGCCGGGTGTTCGGCGCGGCCATAGCCGCCGGGGCGGCGACGGTCAACATACCCGATACGGTGGGCTACGCTGTTCCCGGCGAATTCGGCGCCCTGGTCCGTTATGTAAAAGAGCATACCCCCGGCGCGGAAAAGGCCGTGTTCTCCGTGCATACCCACGATGACCTCGGCCTCGCGGTGGCCAACAGCCTTGCGGCGGTGGCCGCCGGGGCCGACCAGGTAGAATGTACGGTCAACGGCATAGGCGAGCGGGCGGGTAACGCTTCCCTTGAGGAAATCGTCATGGCCTTGCGGGTGCGCAGGGATTTCCTTAAAGCCGATACCCGCGTTGACGCTTCCCAGATCTACGGGTTGAGCCGGCTGGTAACCCAGGTTACCGGCGTCAAGGTTCAACCTAACAAGGCCATAGTGGGGGACAATGCCTTTGCCCATGAAGCCGGTATACACCAGCACGGGGTTCTCATGAACCGCTCTACCTATGAGATTATGACCCCTGAGGCCGTGGGCATCTCAAAGAACCAGATGGTGCTTGGTAAACATTCGGGCCGCCATGCCTTTGAGGAGCGGCTCAAGGAGCTTGGCTTTACTGTTGATACCCGGACCCTTGAGACGATTTTTGCCCAGTTCAAGGACCTGGCCGACAAGAAAAAAGTGGTAAGCGACCGCGACATAGAAGCCTTGGTGATGGACACAACGGTCCAGGCGCCTGAGACCTGGCATCTTGAACACTGGGCGGTAAACACCGGATCGGCCCTCGGCGCTTCGGGCACCGTTAGGCTTCAGCATAAAGACGGCTCAATCCAAAAAGAAGTTTCCATGGGCGACGGTCCCATTGATTCAATCTTTAAGGCCATAAACAATATCGTAGGCAGGGAGCCGGAACTGGACCTTTACGAACTTGGCGCGATTACCGGCGGTTCATCGTCGCAGGGGGAAACCATGGTAAAGATAAGCCAGGACGGACGGCACTGGAACGGCAGGGGCGTTTCGACCGATGTGATAGAGTCGTCAATCAAGGCTTACCTTTCGGCAATCAACGCTATGGAATGGGACCTTCATGCCGGAGCGTCCAAATGAGGCGGAGATGAACATAGAAATACTTGATACCACTCTCAGGGACGGTTCCCAGGGAGAACGCATAAGTTTTTCGGTGCGGGACAAGATAGCGGTAACAGAGGCCCTTGACGAACTGGGCGTAAGCTGGATAGAGGCGGGGAATCCGGGGAGTAATCCCAAGGATCTTGAATTTTTCCGCCTCGCTTCTTCACTGAAACTGCGGCACGCAAAGCTCTGCGCCTTTGGCTCCACCAGGAAGAAGGGAAGCCCGCCCGAAAAGGACGGCCAGTTAAAAAGCCTTTTGGCGGCCGAAACCGGGGCCGTGGTGATTTTCGGCAAGAGCTGGGATCTCCATGTTACCGAAGTTCTCCGCGCCGGCCTTGATGAAAATATCGCCATGATAGCGGAGACAGTCGCGTTCCTCAGGGAGCGGGGGAGGACGGTGCTGTTTGACGCCGAACACTTCTTTGACGGCTGGAAAGCAAATCCCGCTTACGCCCTCTCGACACTGGAAGCCGCCGCCGGGGCAGGGGCCGCCTGCATTGTGCTTTGCGATACCAACGGCGGGAGTTTCCCTGACTGCATCGCCAGGGGAAGCGCCGCCGCGAAAAAGGCCCTTGCCCATCTTTCTTCCCGGAACCCGGGGATACGGATAGGTATTCATGCGCATAACGACGCGGGCATGGCCTGCGCCAACACGGTTATGGCTGTTGAGGCGGGCTGTACCCATATACAGGGAACCCTGGTCGGTTTTGGGGAACGCTGCGGCAATACCGCACTCGCGGCGGTTATTCCTTCAATAGAAATAAAATTGAAAAAGCCCTGCCTCCCGCCGGGGAAGCTGGCGCGCCTTTCGGAACTGACCTGGAAAGTAGCCGAGGCCGCCAATGTGGCGGTCCCCGACAACATGCCCTATGTGGGACACCAGGCGTTTGCCCACAAGGCGGGCATGCACGCCGACGGCATACTCAAGGTGAGCCGTTCCTTTGAACACATAGAACCTGCCCTGGTGGGCAACAGCCGCCATTTTCCCATGAGCGAGGCGGGAGGCCGCTCGGCCATCGCCGAAAGGGTGAAGAAGATAGACCCTTCGGTTACCAGGGATCATCCGCTCACCGTGCTGCTTTCCGAAAAAATCAAGGAGCTTGAAGCATCGGGCTGGCAGTTTGAAGGCGCGGACGCCAGCTTTGAGCTTCTGGTCAGGCGTCTTATCGCCGAATCCCCGGCAAAGCCTTCCGCCGGGGCAAAGGCGGCGTACAAACCCCTGTTCAAAATTCTCGCCTACAGGGTGGTAAGCGAACATCCCACAGGCAGTTCCATAGCCTGTTCCCACGCGTGGGTCAAGGTGCTTGTTGACGGCAGGGACGAGATAGCCGCCGCCGAGGGAAACGGCCCGGTTCACGCCCTGGACGGGGCGCTGCGCCGGGCGCTGGTTCATTTTTACGCCGAATTAAAGCAGGTGCGTCTTTTGGATTACAAGGTCAGGGTCATAGACGGCAATGAAGCCACGGCGGCGAAGGTCAGGGTACTCATAGAATCAACCGACGGCCTGCGAAGCTGGAGTACGGTAGGCGTTTCGGATGACATCATTGACGCGAGCCGCGCGGCGCTGGTTGATTCAATAGAATATAAACTCATCATTGACAACGAAACCGGCGGTACAGGAGGACAGACAGCATGAACTATTCAATAGCGCTGATTCCCGGCGACGGGATAGGGCCGGAAGTTACGGGCCCGGCGGTGGAGATACTTGACGCGGCAGGCGATAAAGCGGGCCATGTGTTTCATTATGTTGAACTTGAGGCCGGAGGCAGGGCCATAGACAGCACGGGCGTACCCCTTCCCGAAGGCGTTGTGGAAACAGCCGCCCGCTGCGACGCCCTGCTCCTGGGCGCTGTGGGCGGTCCCAAATGGGAAAAACTTCCCGGAGATCTCAGGCCCGAGCGGGCTCTCCTGGGTCTGCGCAAAGGACTTGGCGTGTTTGCCAATCTCAGGCCGGCTGCTCTTTTGCCCCAGCTTCGTTCCGCCTGTCCCTTAAAAGACGAGGTCCTCACGGCGGCCCGTCCCGGCGGCGAACCGGGCTTTGACCTGCTCATTGTGCGGGAGCTTACCGGCGGCCTTTACTTCGGGGAACGGGGAAGGAGCGCCGACGGGTCAAGCGCCTTTGACACCGAGACCTATTCCCGGATGGAAATAGAGCGGGTACTCCGCACCGGCTATGCCTCGGCGGCAAAAAGGCGGAAGAAGCTCTGCGTGGTTGACAAGTCCAATGTGCTTGAATCGTCAAGGCTCTGGCGGGAAGTTGCCGAAGAGCTTGCAAAGGAATATCCTTCTATAGAAACGAGTTATATGTATGTCGATAACTGCGCCATGCAGTTGGTGCGCGGTCCGGGACAGTTCGATGTCATTGTTACCTCAAACCTGTTCGGCGACATTCTTTCCGATGAGGCGTCGGTGCTTACCGGTTCCATAGGCATGCTGCCTTCGGCGAGCCTGGGCAGCGCCGGAGCGGCGGGCGAAAAGTCAATCATGGGCATGTACGAGCCCGTACACGGTTCCGCCCCGGACATAGCGGGGAAGGACATAGCCAATCCCCTGGCGGCCATACTTTCAGGCGCGATGATGCTCCGCTATTCATTCGGCCTCGAAAAAGAGGCGGCGCTCATTGAGTCGGCGGTGAGCCGGGTTCTTGACAGCGGGCTGCGTACCGGCGACATAGCCGGAAGGGGCAATACCGGGGAGACCATTGTTGGAACCAGGGCCATGGCGGACGCGGTACTCAAGGCTGTCGAAGACGCGCCCTGACTTGAGTTTCAATATAATATAGGAGGAGAAAAACATGCGCAGTGATTCGGTAAAGAAGGGCATGGCACGGGCCCCCCATCGTTCCCTTTTTAAGGCCCTGGGTTTTATTGATGAGGAATTTGAAAGGCCCCTGATCGGCATAGCCGTAGCCAAAAGCGAAATCGTGCCCGGCCACATCCACCTGGATACGGTAGCCAGGGCCGCCGCGGACGGGGTGCGCATGGCCGGAGGCGTGCCCGTACAGTTCCCGGTCATAGGGGTGTGCGACGGAATCGCCATGAACCATGAAGGTATGCGCTATTCCCTGGTTACCAGGGAACTCATAGCCGATTCCATAGAGTGTATGGTCATGGCCCATGCCTTTGACGCCATGATCTATATTCCCAACTGCGACAAGATAGTGCCCGGTATGCTCATGGCCGCCGCGAGGCTCAATCTTCCTTCGGTTTTTGTATCCGGTGGTCCCATGCTCGCGGGCAGGCGGGACGGCAAGCCCCTGACCCTGACCTCCATTTTTGAGGCGGTGGGAGCCGTGGGCGCGGGGCTGATGAGCGAGGCGGAACTTGCCGGACTCGAAGACATAACCTGTCCGGGCTGCGGTTCCTGTTCGGGGATGTTTACCGCCAATTCAATGAACTGCGTTACCGAGGCCCTGGGCCTTGCCCTGCCGGGGAACGGAACCATACCGGCTGTCATGGCGGAACGGCTCCGCCTTGCAAAGAAGACAGGTATGCTGGTCATGGATGTTCTTAAAAAAAACATAACCCCGAAAATGATTTTAACCGAAAGGGCCTTTCTCAACGCCCTGGCCCTGGACATGGCCCTGGGTTGCTCCACCAACACGGCGCTCCACCTTCCGGCTGTGGCGCACGAGACGGGTTTCAAACTGGACCTTGATCTGCTTAACAGGATAAGCGCCGTTACGCCAAATCTCTGCAAGCTCTCTCCCGCCGGGCCCAGCGCCATAGAGGACCTCCACGCGGCGGGGGGCATACCGGCGGTATGCTCAGAGCTTGCGAAGAAGAAACTCCTTGACCTTGAGGCCCCCGCGGTATACGGCGTTTTTGGCGACGCCCTTACAGGCGCCGTAAACAAAAATACCGAAGTAATACGACCTGTGGAAAGCCCCTATTCAAAAACAGGAGGGCTTGCGGCCCTCAGGGGCAATCTCGCGCCCCAGGGAGCGGTGGTCAAGCAGAGCGCCGTGGCCCCGGCCATGCTCAGGCATGAAGGACCGGCGCGGGTTTTTGACACAGAGGAAGCAGCCTTTGACGCCATCATGGGCGGGGCGATAAAACCGGGCGATGTCATTGTTATACGTTATGAGGGACCCAGGGGCGGGCCGGGCATGAAGGAAATGCTTTCGCCTACGAGCGCCCTTGCGGGGATGAAACTTGACGACAAGGTTGCGCTCATTACCGACGGCCGTTTTTCGGGCGCGTCCAGAGGCGCCGCCATAGGCCATGTTTCGCCCGAAGCCGCCGAAGGCGGGCCCATCGGTCTCCTCAGGGACGGGGACGCCATCGTCATAGATATTGAAGCAAGGAAACTTGACGTAAGGCTCAATCCCGAAGAGCTTGAAAGGCGGAAGGCCGCCTGGAAGCCCCTGCCGCCCAAGGTCTCGGAAGGCTATCTTGCCCGGTATGCCCGCCAGGTCAGTTCGGCGGCCCAGGGCGCGGTTTTAAGGTGAGGAGATGAGTATGCAGTGTTCAGGCGCCCGTATTTTGATTGAGGCCCTTATCGAACAGGGCGTGGATACCGTGTTCGGCTATCCCGGCGGGGCGGTTTTGTATATTTATGATGAACTGTTCAAGTGCCGCGACCGTATACGGCACATACTGACAAGCCATGAGCAGCACGCCGCCCATGCCGCCGACGGCTATGCCCGTTCAACAGGAAAGACCGGGGTGTGCATAGCCACATCGGGACCCGGCGCGACAAATCTTGTTACCGGCATCGCCACCGCCTATATGGATTCTGTTCCCCTGGTTGCCATAACCGGCAATGTCGCTACCGCCCTGCTGGGCAAGGACAGTTTTCAGGAAGTGGACATAGCGGGAATCACCATGCCGGTGGTAAAGCACAACTGGATAGTCAAGGACGTGGGCCAGCTTGCCGAGGTGGTAAGGGAAGCCTTTGTAGTGGCCCGCTCGGGAAGGCCCGGCCCGGTACTCATAGACATTCCCAAGGATATTACCGCCCTCACCGGCGAATGGACGCCGTCGAAAACGGTAAAGGCCGGGGACTCTTTCTCGTCCGGCCCCGAGGGCGGCGTCCTCGCGGCTAGGGCAAGACGCCTTGCCGAGCGCAATGAAAGGCCCACCTATACCGGAGAAGACATAGAGCGCGCCACGGCCATGCTCAGGGAAGCCAAGCGGCCGGTACTCTACGCAGGAGGCGGGGTTATCATATCAGGGGCTTCTGAGCATCTTATCGCTCTTGCCGAATGTCTCAACGCTCCGGTGGCCTTGAGCCTCATGGGCATAGGCGCCATACCCCATGACCACAGACTCTGCACGGGCCTCATAGGCATGCACGGAACCGTAGCGTCTAACAAGGCCGTGCAGAAGGCGGACCTTGTTGTAGCCATAGGCGCCCGCTTCTCGGACCGGGTTACCAGCCGTACCGATAAATTCGCCCGCACGGCGCGTATACTTCACCTTGATATTGACCCGGCGGAAATAAACAAGAATGTCCGTTCCCACGCCTGGGTGGTGGGAGACATAAAGGATATACTTTCCCGCATACTGGAAAAACTTCCGGTGAGGGCCGAGACCGACTGGAACGGGGAGATAGAGCAGTGGAAGAAAAAAATCCCCGTTACCCATGACCGCGGCGGCTCATCGGCAAAACACCTGCATCCCCGCTTCATCATTGAGGAATGCGCGGCAAAACTCGGCCCCGATGCCATAATAGTTACCGATGTGGGGCAGCACCAGATTTGGGCCGCCCAGTTTTATCCCGCGTCAAAACCCCGGTCCTTCCTGAGTTCAGGGGGCCTTGGGACCATGGGCTACGGCCTGGGCGCGGCTCTGGGCGCGAAGGCGGCCGGCCCCCAAAGACCGGTGGCGCTTTTTACCGGCGACGGCTGTTTCAGAATGAACTCGGGCGAGCTTGCCACCGTCATGAATTACGGTCTCCCCGTGCTGGTAGTGGTTTTTAACAACCACGCCCTGGGCATGGTACGCCAGTGGCAGAATTTCTTTTACGAAAGCCGTTACGCGGAAACCAATCTGGACCGGCCCCCCGACTTTGTCGCCCTTGCCGGAGCCTACGGCGTCCCCGCCTGGTCCGCCGCCAGTCCCGCTTCCTTTTCCGCCGCGCTCGAAAAAGCCATGGCCGCTCTCTCGGAGGGCAAGCCCGCCCTCATCGACGCCCTCATAGACCGTGACGAAAAAGCGCTTCCCATGGTTCCCGGCGGCCAGCCCATAGACGAGCAGATACTGTAGGGCCTTTGCCTGTCAAAGTTTTTTAGCGCATTTCCGGCCGCGCCGCGGCCGGAAACCGGGCTTTCCGGGGCTCCGCTTCGCTCCGGCCTCCTCGGTCTGTCCCTTCGGGCCAGCCCTGCGGGGTCCGCTTCGCGCCCCTCCAATCCCTTGCGCCC
>JAISCK010000147.1 GCA_031265635.1 Spirochaetaceae bacterium | reverse complement strand
CCGGTGTTCCGGTAACGGTTTATGAGTTCATCGTCGATGACCGTTACGCGGTTTTCTATGAGGCCCGATGGGCCGCCCCGGAAACCGTAAAGCACCGAATCCCTGCTGCCCTTCATGAGGCCGTCGTAGAGGCCCGCGATGACATTGTGCCCCCCCGGAGCCTGCCCGCCGGAGAGTATTACCCCGGCCTTGAGGGGCCTTGTGAGCCTGTCGTTCTTTCCCGAAATGAATTTGACCACCGGTTTGCCGTAACTATGCCTGAAAAGGGCCCGTAATTCGTCCTGGTCGGCAACAGCCCCTGTAGGCTCTCCGCATTCCAGCGCTATGCGGTCCAAGGGCTGGGACAGGCTGGCCGGCAGTTTGGGCTTATAATTGTAACGCGCTTTCTGTAAAGCCGAAAATTCCATTTCTCCTCCTCATTAAAAGGATTATATCGGTAAAAACTTGTTTATAGCAAGTTAGAGGAGACGCGGCAGGAAGCCGCCTAACCTATGGTTGTCCCGATAAAGTCTGATCCTGAGAGCAGCTTTCTCAGGTTTTTAAGGTCGCGGCCAGCGGCGCAGATTACCGTAACGCCGATTTTGGCGGCGTGTTTTGAGGCCACGGGGTCAAAGGGGACGTTTTTTCCCGGAACCCATTCGTCGCCGGTGAGGCGGATAAAATCCGGCCAGGATATGCGGTCTATGGGTTTGGCTTCCGGGTTCTTTCTGGGATCATCGGTGTAGACTTGTTCAATATTTGAAAGGTTTATAACCCTGTCGGCCTGGAAGCGCTCGGCAAGGAGTACGGCGTCATAATCCGAGGAAAAGCCGGGTTTCCAGCCGGCGGCTACCAGTACCCGTCCCACAAAGGGGCCTACTTGGGTGGGGTCGATTACCACATCCTGGGTGCAGTACTCGCCCAGAAGCGCCTTGATAAGCTGGGCGTTGAGCCTTGTGGCCATGACGCCTATCCAGTCCGCCTCTTCATTGTCAATGCTGCCGGAAATGTTGCGGTACGCGTTCTGCCAGGTTCTGGCCGGGCCGCCGCCGCCTGTTACAAAGATAAAGCGCCGCTTTTCGTCTTCTTTAAGCAGGGCCTCCGTAAGGGCAAGAAAACCTTTAAGAAAATCCTCGTCAACTTTGTCCGGGGCGACTATGGAACCGCCAAGGGAAATAACCGTAACCATGATTCCTCCGTCAGTATGCGTAAACCCCTGTCAGTATAATATCACTCCACAGGGATGAATAGGACTCAAGCCCTCCGGCCGCTTCTTCCCAGACAGTCTGGAGGGCGTAATCCCGTTCCCTGACCGCGACGCGCCCCCTGCTGTCCATCTGGGAGAGCAGGGCCTCGCCCCGGGAAAAACTTATGTGCTGGCTGTCAAGGCTGCCGAAGTAGTAGGCGGCCCTGTTGGGTCTTGGGGCAAGGGCTTCGGCAAGGGCTCCCGAACCAAGGACCGGGTCGCAGGGAATCCAGCCGAATCCTTCCACCCAGAATTCCGCCCAGTAGTGGCGCCTGAGTCCCCGGGACCGGTCCACCAGCACCCCGGATACCGGAATCGCGGGAATTCCAGAGGCCCGCGCCAGGGAACAGAAGAGCAGCGCCGCGGCATAGGGATCGGCCCTTTTGCTTTCCAGGGCCTCAATGACGCCGCCTGAAAGGGGAGCGCCCTGTATGCCCCCTTCGGTGATAAGCCACTGGTAGATACGTTCCGCCTTGAGGTAGGCGTTCTGCTCACGGCCGGTGATCGACGCGCACAGGTCCCTGACGCGCTGGTCATTGACCGGCAGGAGCAGGGTCGGTATGGTATAGGCCGCCTCGAGCACCGATCCGGAACTCTGGCGTATAAGCTGGGGGCGCAGTTCGGTTTCCACGCCGTATACGTCAACAAGGTAGGAAAGGGTGATGCGCTGGTTTTCGCCGTCTCTGAGATTGTTGAGCCGGTACAGGGCCGAACCCTGGTAACGCTCGATAAACGGCTCCGCGCTCCTTGAGAGAAGCTGCGCGTCCCTCTGGGAGGCCGATACCGAGGGAACGGGCATCCAGATGTAGAGGCTGTTCGGGCTGGACGCGTCCCTGACCCGTATGTCCACCGAATACGAAATGGCGTAACTCCGCTTGTCCTTGAACACCTTGGTTCCCGGCCTGCCGTTTACGTCAAAGTACGCGCCCTGGCTGTTGCCCCGGAGCGTTCTCACCTCCACAAGGCCGCTCACCGCGCCGTCGGGAACCCGCACCTTGATTTCCCGGTCATTCCATGACTCATAGCCGAAATCGCTGTCCGGGACAGCCACCCATACGGGCCGCGCCGCGTCCGCCTGGGCCGCCGGGGCAAGTTCGGCGTCCCAGCTAAAAGTTACCGTGCTTCCTTCCCGGGACGAGCCGAAATTCCTCCCGTTAATCGTAACCAGGGCGCCTACCGCGCCTGAGGCGGGTTCTATGGAACTTATCCGGGGCGAGCCTCCTGTTTCCCCGCCCCTTGCCGGCAGGGGTATACTCGCCCGGTTCGAGAACAGGGCCGCGTTGCTTTTTTTGTTCCCGGCGTGAACATACACAAGCCCGGCCTCGCCGAATTCGGGAACCCTGAGTACAATGCGCCGGTCCTCCCATTCAATATAAGAAGAAGCGGTGGGAGGAACGCCGCCTATGGACACAAAGGATTCGTCCCGCTCATCGCCGAAATTTTCTCCGTGTATGGTGAGCGGTTCCCCCATCGTGCCGATGCGGGGGTCAAGGGAAAGTATGCGGGGGTCTTTTTTTTCACAGCCTGAAAACGCCGAAAACGCGGCCAGAATAAGGAACGCTGGGTATAGGGCGGCCTTCATTGACCGGCTTCGTCCTGCTGCCTTCCTGACGCGGGGAGTCCCCCGTCTCCGGCCTGTTCCCGGGCATCCTGGGGAACCTCGTTTTCCGTATAGGGGTTTAATTCAAGCTGAACAACAATGCGGGCATTCTGCCCGTTCCGTTCCGAACCCAGGGGGAAGAACAGTATTTTCTCGCTGAAATCAAAGGGCATGGTCCGCATGGTTGTCTGGTAGCGGACCCCTTCGCCGGGAACCTCGATCCACACCTGGCTCTGGGCCGTGAGGAGCTTCTCGCCCCTCCGGCCCACATAGGGGGTAAAGAGTACTTCAACGACAATGTTCCGGCCTACAATTTTTATTGAAACCGGCCTTCCCGGCAGGGTAATTTTGGAGATTGCCTCGTTCCAGACGACTTCCTGGTTTTGTTCCTCTATGCCGGGACTGATGGTAAAGACAATGGTCCGCCTGGTAAGTCCGGGGAAAAATTCCTCAAGGCGCTGGTCCTGGGCATAAAGCTGCCCTCTGCCGAGGAACGCCGTAAACAGAAAAGCGCTTAAAGACGCGATAAATTTCAGGCGGGCGGGCGGGCCGGCTGTCATCGGGACTGGTTTCTCCGGGAATAATCTACGGCCCTGATAAGGGTCGGTTCGCCCGAACCGGTAAAATTCCGGCTTTCGGGGAGGCGTATGATAACAATGTCCCGGTCATTATCCTGGTCTCCCAGGTATTGAAGCGCGCGGGACATATCCGACACAGGAATGATACCTTCTTCAGACTCTATTCCGGCTATCGCTTCCTGCCGGGGCGGGGTAAAGAGGGGGCGCGATGCCAAAAAGGCCGCCGCGAGTATGAGGAGCAGGGCTGCCGCCGCTGCCGGAAACGGTATGGAAAGGCTGCGCCTCCACACCGAAAGGCGGCGGCCTTCCTCCAGCACAAGGGAAGCTGCCGGGGGGGCGTATGCGCTTTTGCCGAACTTTTCCCCAAGCCGCTCCTGTACCCGCGCCTGGGCCGAAGCGAGCCTGTCCGCAAACGCGCCGTCCTGTCCGGCGGGGGCGCTGTCAAGGATGCGGGATACTTCTTTGTAAGCGTCGAGACGGGCCCTGCATGCCGCGCATTCCGCGAGATGCCGCTCCATTTTTTCTTTCCAGGGAGAGGGGAGTTCGCCGTCAAGGTATACGGAAAGAACCTCATGATCAGGACACATAGCCACCATCCTTAGCGATTAGACCGGCCAACCGCTCCCGGGCCCTAAAGACCCGGACTTTGACATTCCCTTCGCTTATACCCAGGGTATGCCCGATTTCTTTATAATTCAGTTCGGCATATTCTTTCAATACCAGAACTGTTTTAAGATTTTCAGGGAGCTTTTCCAGCGCCTCCCGCATCTCAAGCCGGGTTTCCTCGCGGATATAGTCCCCTTCGCCGGTCTGGGCCTTGCGGGTATCTTCCCTGAAAGCCTTCTGATAGGCCCGGCGCTCCCGCTCCTTCCGCTTGGCGTAATTAAGGGAGGCGTTTTTAACTACCCTGATAAGCCAGTATTTTGCGTCATCAGGGCTGGGGAAGACCATGTTTTTCTCGTGGATTCTGAAAAACGCCTCCTGACACAGGTCCTCCGCGGCTTCTTCGCTGCCCGCGATGCGGTACGCCACACGGAACAAAATAGGAAAAACCGTCTCATAAAGGCGGTTAAATTCCCCCATATCCATCTTTTTGTTCTGTTCTAAAAACAATGTGATCCCTCAAATGTTACACTAACAGGCCCGGCATCCGGGCCGGACAGGGAAAAACCGGCCCGAAGCCGCGCGGCGCTAGATCCGCTTCCATATAGTTCCTCCGGGGCCGTCTTCCAGCGCTATGCCCCGTTTTTTCAGTTCGTCCCTGATACGGTCGGCGGCATCGAAATCCCTTGCCTTTTTGGCCGCGGCCCTTTCGGCGACAAGGCCCTCTATTTCCCTGACACTTTCCTCGCTTTCACTGCTTGCTTCCTTGCGCTCCAGCGCCGCCTCCCGCAGGCCCAGGCTGAATACGCTGTCCATGGCAAAGGCGGCGGCAAGGGCTTCCCCGGCCCTGATCCGGGGATTCCTCACCAGGGACCAGAGTTCGGCCAGGGCCCTTGGGGAAGAAAGATCGTCTTCCAGGGCCGCCTTAAAATTGTCCAGCGCCTTCCCCGCCTCTTCCCCGGTTTCAGAAATGCCGCCAGGCGAAGCCGCCCCGGGCGAAGCGGCGTCAGCCGGGCCGGGCCGGTACGCGCCGGGAATGACAGCGGCCTGGTCGGAAAGGGCCTTGATACGGTCCAGAAGGGAACGCCGGGCGTTCCGTGCCCCGTCCAGGGCTTCAAAAGAGAACTGGAGCTGGCTCCGGTAATGGCCTCCCAGGAGAAAATAACGGTAATCAAGGGCGTTGTACCCCTGGTCAACAAGGCTTTGGAGGGTGAGGAAACTCCCCGAGGATTTGGACATCTTTCCCTTGTCCATAACCAGGAATTCATTGTGAACCCAGTAGCGCACCCAGGGCTGTCTGCCTGTGGCCGCCTCGCTCTGGGCTATTTCGTTGGTATGATGAATAGGCACATGGTCTATGCCTCCCGCGTGAATATCGAACTGTTCGCCCAGGTATTTGATGCTCATGGCCGAACATTCAATATGCCAGCCCGGATACCCCCTGCCCCAGGGACTGTCCCAGGTCAGGGCCTGGTTTTCAAACTTGCTCCTGGTGAACCACAGCACAAAATCCTGGGGATTGCGCTTGTTCCCGTCCACGTCAATACGGGCCCCCGCCCTGAGCTCGTCAAGCCGCAAAAGGGCAAGCTCGCCGTAGCGGGGAAAGCGCGAAATATCAAAATACAGGTTGCCCCCGGCCTCATAGGTAAACCCGGCCTTTTCGATACGCCCTATGAGTTCTATCATGTCGGGAATATGCTCCGTGGCCCTGGGTATCACATCGGCCCGCGCTATGTGCATCCGGTCCAGATCGTCAAAAAACGCCTTTGTGTAGAATTCGGCGATTTCAAGGACGCTCTTGCCCCGCGTGGCGGCGCTCTTTACCATTTTGTCGTCCCCGGAATCATCGTCGCCCGACAGGTGGCCCACGTCGGTAATGTTCATCACATGCTTTACGCCGTAACCGAGGTATTTGAGGGTTTTTACCAGGAGATCGTGGGTAACATAGGCCCTGAGATTCCCGATATGGGCGAAGTTGTATACCGTGGGACCGCAGCCATAAAAACCGACCTCCTCCGGGTTCAGCGCCCGGAAAGGCTCAAGTCTGCGCCCGAGAGTGTTAAAAAGAGTAAGCGCCATGCACAAACCGCCTTTGCCCACACTACGGTAAATCCCCGAAAAAATCAATAAGCCCCCACCGGTGTTGACGCTGCCTCCCGGATGGCGGCGTATGGGGGCTTTTCGTTCTGCAAAGCGGTGATGCGGGATATATTGAAAAAGGCGGCAAAGCGCCGTATAGTGGAAACAGCATGGGCGCCAATACCAAGTACAAAGACAGTGTATTCTCTTTTCTCTTTAGCGACCCCGCTTCCTTGCGGGAGTTGTACGAGGCCCTGGAGGGCGTTACCCTGCCCCCCGATGTCCCCGTCACCATCAACACCCTGCAGGACGTGCTGTTCCTGGACCGGGTTAATGATCTGTCCTTCACGGTAGGGGACATACTGGTCCTCCTCATCGAACACCAGAGTACCATTAATCCCAATATGGCAATCCGGCTCCTCATGTACATAGCCCGTGTGTATGAAAAGATACTGGGGGATAAGAATCTGTACGCAAGCAGGGCGCTTACGATACCCCGGCCTGAGTTTTTCGTGCTGTATAACGGCACCGCCCCCTACCCCGACGAGCAGGTGCTGCGCCTGTCCGACGCTTTTCTTGACCCGGCTTCCCTGGGGCTGCCCGGAAAAGAGAGCCCCGCCCTTGACCTGGCTGTCCGGGTGATTAACATTAACGAAGGAAGGAACGGGGAGATAGTGAGGCGCTGCGCGGTATTGAACGGGTACAGCGCGTTTGTGGCAAGGGTGCGGGAGTACGAGAAGGAACTTGGCAACAAAGAGGAAGCGATGAAGGCGGCGATAAGATACTGCCGCGAACATGACATACTGAAAGAGTTTTTGGAGCGACATAGTTCGGAGGTAATGAACATGTTATTAACCGAATGGAACTGGGATGACGCGCTGGCCGTCCGATATGAGGAAGGCCGTGAGGAAGGACTTGAAACAGGTCTGGAAAAGGGCCGCGAGGAAGGCTTAGAAAAAGGCTTAGAAAAAGGCCGTGAGGAGACTGCCCGGAAGGCCCTTATGAAGGGGATGACCCCGGATGATGTCAGCGAGATTACCGGGCTGGATTTGGAGACTGTCAATAAGATTGCCGGGCAATAACGCGGAATCGCGGCCCCCTCCTGCATTTACGGCAGCAGTATACCGCAGCCGGAAGAAACCCAGACGGGGTCTATGGCTTTTTCGCCGGTCATCATGGCGTAGCTCGCGGCGCGGGGGGCGCCTTTGTAGGGGTCATAATACACCAGGGTTCCTGATTCCAGGCGCTGGAAAAGCATATAATGGAGGCCGCGGCTTTTTGACCGGCAGATTACAATGGCAAAGGAGTGTGCCGCGTCCAGGCGCGGAAGGGCGCTGTCCTCTTTGCGCGCCTCTTCAAAATCAGCGGCCTCCATCCTGCCCAGGAGGGTGTAGAGCGAATCAAACAGGGGGTCGCCGGGTCTGCGGTACATGATGCCCGCGGCCGCGCTGCCTGTTGCCCCTGATCCGAGATATTTCATGATTTTAAGGGGATCGCTGTAATCAGGGGGAATATTGTAGGGTTCAAGGGCGCCGGCAAAGCCGCTGCCAAACTGAATCTCGCTGTATATGGCGTCCACCGCGGCCTTGTCTTCCTGTATGCCGGTACTCAGAGTCTTTCCGGCTTTGAGCCACTGGTAGTAGGCTGTTGAAAAAGCGCCGCACTGCCTGTTGCCGCCTCCGGGCTGGGTTATAAAGGCCGGCGCTTTCCTGCCCGGAACGCAGCGGGCTATGGTAAGGCACAGAAAAACCGCCAGGACCGCCGCGCACAGGCGGCTCTTTTTTGTTTTGTTCATTATGGAACCATGATAGAGGCGCTTCTGCCCTTTGTACAGACGGCGTTGCCCAAGCCCCGGCTATGGGGTATCCTTACCCTATGACCGGGAAAGCGGCCCTGCGCGAAGCGCTGGAGGGCCTTGCGTTTAGCGGGGACTGCCGCTTTGACGAAGCCATGGCGGCGCATACTACCTTTAAGGTGGGAGGGCCCGCGGAACTCTGGATACAGCCTGACGCGGCCTGTTTTCTTTCTTTTACTCCGGCGCTGCTTGGCCGGGCAAAGGCCCTGGGCATCCCTGTTTTTATCCTGGGCGGCGGGGCCAATATTGTGGCGGCGGACAGGGGCATAGAAGGCATAGTCCTGGATATGGGAAGGTGGGCCGGGATGCTGCCGGGACCGGAGGTACTTGGGCCGGGACCAGCGGAGCGGGAAGAAACGGGGCGGGTGTTTGCGGCCTTCCGTTCAGGAACCCCGGCTGACCAGGCGGCCTGCCTGGCCGCTTCGCTGGATCTGGGCGGCCTTGAATTCCTTGCCGGTATGCCCGGTTCCATAGGCGGTTCCGTGTGGATGAACGCCCGCTGCTATGAAAAGTCCGTCTCCGCCGTTCTTGAAGAAACGGAAATCCTCGACGGGGACGGTGCGGTACGGCGCGTGCCTTTCAGGGCCGCTGATTTCGGCTATAAAAAAAGCCCCTTCCAGGACCGGGACGTTCTTATCCTTTCGGCCCTGTTCCGTCTCGAAAGCCGTCCCGAGGCCGAACTCAGGGCAGTCATGGAGGCCCACCGGAAGGACCGGGAGGCCAAGGGCCACTACCGCTTCCCCTCGGCCGGTTCGGCTTTCAAGAACAACCGGGCCTTTGGCAAGCCTACAGGCCAAATCATCGACGAACTGGGGCTGCGGGGCCTCCGCCGGGGCGGGGCCTCCATAGCCCCCTGGCACGGCAACCTCCTCATCAATACCGGCCGCGCCACCGCCGCCGACATCAGGGCCCTCACCGGCGACGTGCGGGAAAAAGTCTTCGCCGCCCTGGGCATCCGCCTGGAGTGCGAAATCCTCTTTGTGGGCTTTTAGGCGGCGGGTACTGCCGGGGCGATTTCAACGTGAATGGCCATAAGGGCCGTTGACAAGAAGCTGAAAGGCTTCCTATACTTTGTAAGAGTTCTTGTGGGGTGTGAATGGCCGGTCAGCTTCAGCTTGCGTTTGTTAATTTTAAGAAAGACTCATATATCATCGTAGAGGGAAAACAGAACGCCGACCGTTTTTTCATCATACGCCAGGGGAAGGTACGGGTTTCCAAGGACGTTGAGGTTGTTGAAGAAGAACGGGGCAATATACTGGGGCCGGGGGATTTCTTCGGCGTTGTGGCTACCATGTCGGCGCACAGCCATATCGAGACCGCGCGGGCGCTGACCGACGTTACCCTGATTTCAGTCGCCAAGGACCAGTACGGCCAGCTTATCCAGAACAACACGCCTGTGGCGATGAAGATCATACTCCAGTTTTCAAAGCGCATGCGGTATCTGGACGACGCCCTTACGCGGCTGACGCTGAAGAACACCGGCGAAAGCGACGCGACCCATCTTTTCAAGGTAGGTGAATACTATGCCAGGCAGAGCCAGTACAACCAAGCGTATTACGCGTACCATCAATATGTAAAGTACTGCCCCGGCGGGGAGAATATGCAGCTTGCCCGGGAGCGCATGGCAAAGATAGGCCCCTATGCCAGGATAACGAATTTTGACTATAAACCCGATGAATTCAACCGGGGCTATCCGGCAAACGCCATGATTTTTGCCGAAGGCGAGCCTGGGGACGAGCTTTATATAATCCAGAAAGGTTCGGTAAAAATAACCAAAATAGTGGATAACAACGAAGTGCTTCTTGCCGTACTCAAGACCGGGGATATTTTCGGCGAAATGTCCCTCCTTGAGTCCAAACCCAGGGCGGCGAGCGCGGTGGCCTACGAGGATTGTGTCATGCTGGCGGTAAACCGGGTAAACTTTGCCCGCATGATTTCTACCCAGCCCCAGATCATTGCCCGCCTTACCACCCTTTTGTCCGAGCGCATCTGGTTCATCTACAAGCAGCTTGCCAATACCCTCATCACCGATCCCCTTGGCCGCATGTACGACGCCCTTTTGATACGGCTCGAAAAAGACCGGGTGCCCTTTTCCGGGGCCGCGGGCTATACTTTTGATTTTGGGCCCAAGGAACTGCTCAATATGGTCGGGCTGACCCAGAGCGACGGCGCGCTGGTACTTCGCAGGCTGCTGGAAAACCAGAAAATCAGGGTGATTCAGGAAAAAATCAATATCTCCGATATTTCCGAAGTGGTCAAGCAGACCGAATATTTCAGAAAGATGCAAAAGATTGAAAAGTCCCGGCACAGCTCCAGCATGCCGGTGATAAAGTAAGGCCGGGCGGCTTTTTTTCGCGCCCTTTTCCGCCGATATTGAAAGCATGAACAGGTCCCTTTCGCTTGTTGCGGTTGTTTTCGCGCTTGTTTCCGCGTTTTTTGTCTCGGCCCAGGAAGGCGCCGCGGGGGCTGCCGAAGGCCCGGCCCGGCCCGGCCCGGAAGCCCAGGCCGCCGAAACTTCCCTGCCTGAAACCCTCCCGGACGAAGACGAAGGCGCGGAACTCGACGAAGGCGGGCTTCCCAGGAGTTTCAGGCGTATTTCCCTGGGCATGGGCCTTGACGAGCTTAAAGAGGCCCTTGCGCAGGACAACTATTTTTACTTCCGGGGCGACCGGGATGTGTCGCTGCTTCCCGCCCGCAATGAGACCCTCATTGACACCACCGGCTTTTCCTTTATACGGCGGGCCTCTTTTCAGCTCAAGGACGGGGCGGTGTTTATCATGGCCTTTACCCTGGACCCGGGGATGCTTGACCATTATTCGGTGTTCACGTCGTTTGTGCGGAAATACGGCGAGCCAGAAACCCTTGACCCCAGGCAGGCCGTGTGGACTTCGGAGTGGACAAGGGTATCCATTGAACGTCCCCTGACGGTAAAATATATTGACTTGGGGGTGTTCAATGAACTGGTCAATGAATCCGAGGTCCGTGCGTCCTCGGAAGTGTATCTCCGCCAGGAATTCCTCGATTCATTCTGAAAATTGTTCCGAAAAAAAAACGCGGCTCCCTTTCCCGGCTTTGCTTCTGGCGCTGTTACTCTTTCCTGCCTGTTTCGCCGGAAACGCGGCGGCCCAGGTCCGTTTTGAAAGCCGGGACCTGGTCATTACGCGCCATGACGGCGCCGCCGTTGCCATTACCGTCGAGCTTGCGTTAAGCGACGCCCAGCGGCAGCAGGGCCTTATGTTCCGCGGGGAACTTGCCGACGGCAGGGGCATGCTCTTTGTTTTTGAACAGGACCAGATCATGAGCTTCTGGATGAAGAACACCCTCATTCCCCTTTCCATAGCCTTTATCTCCCAAAGCGGCCGCATCACGGAAATCACCCACATGCAGGCGCAAAGCACCCGGAGCGTGTCTTCGCGGGAACAGGCGCGCTATGCCCTCGAAGTCCCCCACGGCTGGTTCGCCAGGGCGGGGATAATGGTGGGGGACAGGCTTGACCTTGGCGTACTGTAGGTAATGAGGGCCGGGGAGACTGTTTCAGGGAAGGATATTTCGTTTGTTCTCCGCTGCGTCCCCCGTTATGCGCGGGGCGTTGGCAGTCCCAGGGCCGTGCCGGTTCTGGCATATAACGAAAAGTTTTATCCCGCCAGGGAAGTGTCCCTTTCGCTTTCCGGCGGCCTTGCCGCCCTTGGCGGCGAGAGCGTTGGCATCGAAGACCTCGAGGCCCTGGGCATAGGCGTTCTGGGCCGCTATATCGACGGCAAGATCATAGGCGGCATCGCCCTTAAAAGTTCCGATATTCTGGGTGCGGCCCCGGAAAGAACCAGGGGCTTCTGGCAGGGACTCTGCCTCGACCAGAGCGTCCTTCCACCTAACGCGCCGTTATCCGATATATTCACCTTTCATTTTGAATTCCTGCGGCGCTGGGGTCTTCCGGGCGGCATGGTTATTGACTGGGACACCGCGGCCCCCCTCCTCCTCTCCTACCTCAGATACCTTTCGCTCTGCGCCGAAAAAAGCAAAATCCTCGTCCTCATGCCCAGGGAACATTACGGCTCAGGCGTCTTTCCGCCGTCCATACCCCTTAACCGCCTTGACGGGGGGCTGTCGCTTTTCACCGCCCGGTTCAGGGGAACGGGCATCTGTTTTTATGACGAAGTTCCGGCCAATCTCAAAACCCTTAAAGCCGGGGCCGATATTCTTTTTCTTGTTGAACCGCCGCCCCTGCCAAGCCTCCGCGACGCGCTGGGCGCCCTGCGCGCCGCTCTTGTTCTCGGCATAGGGGAGGGCCTTCCCCGCCGGGAATTGTTCCCCCTTTTCGGCATACGGGGCGCTCTCAAGGGCTGTACCCATGTTCTGTTCCGCGAAGCCGGCCTTCCCTGGGCCTTGCCCGA
>JAISCK010000142.1 GCA_031265635.1 Spirochaetaceae bacterium | reverse complement strand
AGGAGCCCGCGCATGAAAAATAGCAAACTCGTATATAAACTGTTCTTGTTGTGTTTAGTTTTTACCTGCGGTATCCCGGCGAGTATCAGGGCAGAAGAATACGATCTTACCGCGTACCTCGCGAAGGTTGAACAAAATAACCCGGACCTTGCCCTGGCCGCAAGAGACCTTGCATTGGCAAAAACAAGCGTTGCCCAGGCAAGGGCGGCCTTTTTACCGGGCGTTGGCGTGCAGGGCGGTTATAGCCGCAATTTCACCGATGATATGCGATCCACGCCGGTGGCCTCCGTGGACGGCGGCGGCCCCCTGGTCTATCGGGATGTCGATTCAAACTACGATAATGAATTGACCCTGGGCATCGGCGTTAATCAAACCTTGTTTGACACCGGGGCAATCGCAAATTACAGCAGGGCGCGCCAGGGGCAGCGGATACGGGAATCGTCTTTGGAGGTTGCAAGGCAGAACATCCGCCGCGCCGCCCAAAAAATCTATGCCCAAACCCGCCTTACCCTTGATGTTGTTATCATTATGGAAGCGTCGGAACAATTCAGCCGGGAAACCTATCAAAGCGCCGAACGAAAATACCGCGCCGGAACCGCCACGGAACTTGATCTTTTGCTAGCCGAGGTTGACTGGAAAAGAAAGGTCACGGCAACTGCCGAGGCCCGGAAAAATTCCGAATTGGCGTTAATTGCTTTCCGCAGCCTTGCGGGTATCCCCCCTTCAGAGGCAATCACCCTTGCCGGAGAATTCGGCGGCTTGCCCGAAACGCCGGAATCCCCCGATCTGGAGACCATACTTGCGCAAAGACCCGATTACCGTTCCCTTGTTCTTTCCCGCGGGCTTTCTGATATTGAACGCAGGGCAGCCCTGTCGTCGTTCCTGCCCACCGTTTCAGCGTCCTTTTCCTATGCCCTTGGCGGCATGGGCAACGGCTCTTCCCTTCTGGGGGACTATGACTTTACTTCGTCAAAACTAAGCCTGAGCGTAAACGTCCCCTTGTTTGCCGGTGGGTACCGCCTGTCCCGCGTGAAGGCCGCGGGGATTGAACAAGAAAAAGCCGCCATCGCCCTGTCGCAAAGGCGCAGGGGAATTGAAAGCGAGCTTATTGAATTGCGCCTGCGGCTTGACGAGGCCGCGCAGCGGGTAGAATCGGCGCGGCTTATTGAGGAAACAGCGCAGCGGGCGGTTTCCCTCGCCCAATCGTCTTACGCCAACGGTCTTACCACACAATTAACCGTTGCGGAGGCGGTGAACAGGCTTGGCGAGGCTCGGCTTGGTTTGCAGAGCGCAATTTTTGAATACCGCTCCATTTGCTATGACTGGGAATTTGCGGCGGGGCTTTAACGGCGGCATGGAAACACAACCGGGCTGTTTACAAAAAAAACTGAACAGCCCGGAATTTCTCCCAAAAAAAACAGGGTTACGGTAAAACAAATGAAAGCGGAAAAAGCGTTTACGGTTATCGGCAGGAAACTGGAAAAAGAATATAAAGGTCTCGGATTTAAATATTTTAAGACTATCCAGTTCTTAAGGAAAAGGACAAAGAAATTCGATTATTATATATTGTTCTCGCCGTTTTTAGAAAATCTGCCTGATACCTTTACAGGATTATGGGTTACCGTAATGATCCAGGACAGAATATTGCTGAAAAAAAACATATATGCAAACAGTGAAATAGTTCGTATGGATCTATGGAAGATGGGCGGCCAATATAATATCGCAAATGAAACATTAATAAATGACGCGTTTATTGATTTGAAAAACAAAATAGAAGATTATCTATTACCGTACATAAAAAGACTGGAATGAAGAACCTCGCCCTGAAGCCCCCCGCGAACCGGTGAGCGGGCTCGTTGGTACGTTGTTCTCATAAGGCGATTGTACTCAGGGGGTTTAATATTTTTTAACCGCCCTGAAGCTTCCGCCCGGACTGTCGCAACGCTTAACATACCGCGCGGCCAAGCCGCGCGGAGGCTCATTCGGCTGCGGGAATGACCGAGGCCAGCTTCCGGCCTTTGCGGACGCCAAAGGAAACCGTTCCGTCCTTGAGGGCAAAAAGGGTGTAATCACCGCCGCAGCCCACATTGGCGCCGGGATGAATTTTGGTGCCCCGCTGGCGGACAATAACGGCGCCCGCCCTGACCGGGCTTCCACCCGAAGCCTTGACGCCCAGATACTGGGGATTGGAATCCCGTCCGTTTTTCGCGCCGCTTCCACCGCGTTTACGCGCCATACTTTCCTCCTCCGGTAATGGTCAATGTACAATGGGCCGGGTATTCCTCCGCGACGGAAGAGAGCCCTTCAAGCAGATAGGCGCCGGCGGCGAAAAGAAAATCCCTTCCTTCCGCGGTATAATCCGCCTCAATCCACAGGAGGCCGCGCCCGGGCGCTTCCCCCCGCACGGTGATCCCCTTTCTGCCGGAAAGGGTCCTGCAGGCGGTCCTTACCAATACCGAAACTGCGGCGCAGACCATGTCGGCGCCCCGTTTTCCCGCCCCGGCGTGGCCGTGAACGCGGCAGGACCTAAGAATCCCTTCCCCGTCAAGGACCACGTCTATGCTTACCAACGGTTATACCCCGGTTATATCACCTATTCTGATGAGTGAAAATTGCTGCCGGTGCCCCTGCTTGCGGCGGTAGTCCTTTTTGGGCAGGTACTTAAAAACAATGATTTTTTTATCCCTGCCGTGGGATTCCACCGTAGCGGACACTGAAACGCCCTCTACATAGGGAGCGCCTACGGAAACCGAATCCGAAGCGCCGCCTGTGCCGCGGGAAACCATCAAAACAGAATCAACGGTAAGGCTTGAACCGGGCTCGGCGTCGATCCGGTCCACCTTGAGCAGGGCGCCTTTTTCGGCCTTGTACTGTTTGCCCTTAAATTCCATCAACGCATACATGCCGTACTTATACCTGTAAATTTACATAAAGTCAAGAACCCTTTCGAGGGGAAACGGGCGGCTCCGTTCGGGCGCGCAGGGTTTTCCCGCCTCATCCTGCAGAGAAAGACTTCCGTTGCCTATGGCGGCGGCGGCTTCCCTGATGGGAAAGATTCCTTTTTCAAGGTAGGCGACTATACAGGGCAGCATGGCCCCGGCCGCGGCGTCTACCGCTTCGCCGTAGATATCAGGAAAGGAACGGGTATCGTCGCGTTCGGGCCCGGCGGGGTACTGCCACGCCTCGCGGGCAAGATTAAGAAAATCAATATCGCCGGGCAGCCCGGCGGGAAAACCCAGAATAAATTTGTGCCGCGGAGAAGGGGAGGCTTTCCGCGACGGAAGAGTGCTCCTGAAAAAATGCGCCGAATCCAAAAAAGCGTTGGCGATGCGCTGGGCCAGACGAGTGTCCTTTCCCGCCCGCTCAGGATACCCTGACACAAGGGCCCGCTCAAGGAGTTCCTTGAGCCCCAGGGGCGGTTTTTCGCAGATATCCGCCAGCATTTCCTGATTCCAGGAGGCAATGTCCGCGCCCCGGAGCCTTTTTAACATAAGGACATCGAGAATACGCTCAAAGAAGGGATGGGCAAGACGCCCCAAACCCGTTTGAGGAGAAGCGGTTTCAGGGCACGCGGTCTTGTAGATGATATAGGGATGGCAGAAGCGGTCAAGGATCGCGTGGGTCATGAAGCCCAGAGAATAGACCCCAAGGGCGTTGATCCCTTTTTCCCTCCGGCCGGCCCGTATGTCCTCCTCATCGGGCGGAGGATCCGGCAGACTCATCTTAAGCAGATTGGCGGTAAAAACACCGTAGCCCCGCCGGTGCAGGAGGCCGCCGTATTCTACGGCCACAGGACGGATCCTCTGGCTGTGGTAAAAAATGTCCGGCCCCTGACAGCCCAGAACAAAGACCGCCCGGTATTCCCGGTTTATTTTTTCAAGCGCCTTGTCCGCCACAATGCCGAATCTGCCGCCCAGGCGGCGGTAGATTTCATTGACAACATCTTCCCCGAACAGGGCGTGTAAAACCTGCGAAGGCATAGTCTTCCCCCATTTGACAGATATCCCCCCTTATGTTACAGTAAATCCCGAAATCTTCCGAGACGGCTGTAAAAGGATCGCGCAAGATCCCCTGGCCGGGCAATAGCGCAGTTGGTTAGCGTACAAGTCTGGGGGACTTGGGGTCCCCGGTTCAAATCCGGGTTGCCCGACTAAGGGATCTTGTTTACTGACGTAACTCCTTATATTATAAGGAGTTACGGTGAACCACCTCACGAGAGGCGTTCATAACCTATCGTAAACGTGCAACTGGCACATAAAACGACACATAAGCTTGGCTTATGTAGACCGTTTTCCATGC
>JAISCK010000131.1 GCA_031265635.1 Spirochaetaceae bacterium | reverse complement strand
CGTGGCCCGTTCCCTGGGCCTCCTGGACCGCAAATCAAACGACCGCAAGGCCGTCATCGAACTTACCGGAAAACTCAAATCCCTGTGCCCCGAAGACCCGGTGAAGTACGATTTGGCGCTGTTTGGTATGGGGGTAAGTAAAAGTTCGCAGTAAAATACGCAGAATGAAGGGGGCCTGTTTCCCCGCCGCCGGCCGCATACAGCCGCCTGAGCGCCCGGCCCCCCTACACTCCAGCCCCGCTCTGCGGGTCTTCCGTTACCCCCCTGGTGAGCAAAGAAGAATAAGGTCCGCGAATGAAAAAATATTTGCGGACTGTGGTAATTTATATTTTTTGTGCCAATTTGCGCTTGCTGTTTATTCTCATTGTGTGTTATACTACCCCCATGCTGAAAATGAGAAAAAATGATGTTTTTATAGGAAAAATCACTGAACCAGCCGCACTTGGCTCGGTTCCTGCTCTCTCTCTCTCTCTCTCTCTCTCTCTCTCTCTCATAATACTCACCGCTGTCTTTTTTCAAGGGATAGTTCCGCCCGGAATCTGTCCATCCCCCTGGTTACGGCGGCAGGTCTGTTTATAACTGCTATACGCCCATCCATTACGGCACGGCGGCGGCTCTCTGTCCCGTGTTCATACACGCCGGCGTTGTATACCGGAAAAATTTCTTTGTTCTCACTGCAAAGCCCCCGGGATCAAAAACCAGGATTTCCAAGGTCCCCCGGATGGTATCCGGGTCCAGTTTTGAACCGGGGGCGCTGCATTCTATTCCGTCTATAAGGAGGAATACAAGATGAAGAAAACAGTTGTTATTACGGGAATCACCCTGGCAGTAATTTTACTGGCGATGGGTTGTTCCAACCCCACAAGCGGTTCGGGCACTCCGGGCGGCAACCTGGGAACAGGGCCGCTCACCCTCAAGGGAACAATTCGTGAGGAAGTTGATCCTACTATGCAGAATCCTAACTACAGCTACCCCCTCAAAAATGCGAACGGAACGCTGACGGCCAGTACCGGTGGTACAGCCGAAATATCAGGCGGTTCCTTTGAGATTGAAGTGGAAGAGCCGACTCCGACCGTGTCTGTTTCGACGGCGCTGGGGGCATTCTTTTCTGCCTGGGCAAATGTAGAAGATGACAACGGGTCCGCAAAAGTTGACTGGCTAGACCTTACTACCAGCGGCGCTATAGGAACCGGAGAGATCTCGAAGAAAAAAATCCAAATCTCTGTCAGCGGCGGCGGCTATACAGGAAGCCTTCAAACGGTCTTCTATTTCTATGTTGACGCTGATGTAACCATTACTGGCGGCGAAGCAACGGATAGTGGTACCGTTTATAAAGCCTTTACCTTGAACTTCAAAGAGGGCTGGAACGCGGTGTTCTGGAAAGATTCTTTCACCGCAACATCGGGAACCGTAACGCTCAGCGTCTCCAACCCGGACCTGTACTGGGTATTCGACGACTAATACCGCCGTACAGGGGGGTAGCGGGAGACTTGCAAAGCAAGGCTCCCGCGCAGGGGCGGCCCTTCGAGACACAATGGCATACAGGGGATTTTATGTGGCCCCAAGAACTCGCTTACGCGAGGGAGTTGCCGCATTAGCGCCGGGACATGCTTCGCACCTGCTCGCATGCCTTTATCGGGCGGGGGGTTTTCACCTGTACGGGTCGGGCGGTATAGTGTGGTTTATGATGGATCAAAGGGAATATGCCGCGCTGGTTTCCAACTGCATGATCTGGCACGCCAGGGATGAACACCTGAAAGTTATAGAGGCCATAGAGAAGCTCCGGGAGGAAGACCGGGACTTTGGGCTTCTTGGGTTTTACGCGCGGGCGCTTAACAATACGGAACGCTACGAAGAAGCGCTTGAGACTCTGTACCTCTGCGAAGAAGAGGGGAGGGAAGACGGCGTCTGGCATTTCAGGACAGGGTATTCCCTGTACTACCTCAACCGCGAGGAAGAGGCGGCGGAGCATTTTCGCAGGGCTATTGAGTACGGCGACGACGGCGAGGATACCAGGGCCCTTCTCAAGGCGAGCCTTGAAGAGGCTTCGGCGAAAAAGGAAAGCCTTGCCCCGGAAATGTACAGCGAAGAGGAGATGGATGCCCTTGAGGCCCATATTGAAACGTATTTCGGTTCCTATAGGAATGTGTTTCACGAAATGGTTTCCCCCGACGTGCATATTGATATCGCGATCATTGAACCCGGAGCCGGGCGCGAGTACTACACCCTTGTTACTATGGGCATGGGGGCCCACCGGATGAATGTTCCCAAAGACCTTGTTCATCTGAGCCGGGCGGAGATGATGATATGCCTTCCTTCGTACTGGAAAATGGACAACTTTAAGGATGAAGCCTGGTACTGGCCTTTCAGGTGGCTTAAAATCATGGCCCGCCTTCCCCTTGAGCAGAATACCTGGCTGGGCTGGGGGCATACGGTTCCCGCGGGCGGGCCCTTTGCCCCGAACACCGGCCTCAGCGCCATGATGCTCCTCTATCCCGGCTCGTTTCCGGCGCGGTCTTTTGCCTGCCCCATGACAGGCGGCCCTGATGTGCGCTTCTATCAGATGGTACCCCTGTACAACGAGGAGGCGGAGTTCAAAATAAAAAACGGCGCCGAGGCCCTGCTGGAAAAACTGTCCGGCGTTGATCTTGAATATGTGAAGCCTGACCGTAAAAACGTCTGCTGACTCATCCGGTAAATGCCGATATAGTGAATATCATGAATGTCCTCGCGGTTTTGTACGGGGCAGGTCTTGCCAAAGAAGCGTTTGAGCCGGTTTTTTCGGGGAAAAGCGCGTTCTCCCTCGCGTTTGAAAAGGCGCGGGACTTTCCCGGCGTCTCCAAAATACTCTTTTTCGGGAAGGACGGGGAAGCGTACCCGGAGCTTCCCGGGCAAACGGAAAGCATACTCCTGCCCCTATGGACAAAAAAGGCCCTGCTTGAAAAACTTGCCGCCGCCGCCGCCGGGTTTGACCTTGTTTTTTTCGCGTGGGCGGACTGCCCCTTTCTTGACCCCGGCCTGGCCGAATCCATGGCTGCCCGGCACCGGCGTTATGCCGCGGAATATTCCTATGCCGACGGCTGGCCCTATGGTTTCGCGCCTGAAATCCTCGCGCCCCATCTTCCGGCCCTCCTTTCCGGCCTTGTTTCAGGCGATGACGGCCCTGTGGAGCGGGATACTCTTTTCAATATAATACAGAAGGACATCAACGCCTTTGACATAGAGACCGAAATTTCCCCTGTGGACCTCCGCGCCTACCGGCTTTCCCTCGCGGCGGATTCCAAACGGAATCTCCTCCTGCTTGAAAGGCTTAAGGGGGCGGGCCTTGCGGGTATCAGGGATGCGGAAAAAATAATCGAAGGCCATCCCGGACTTTTGCGGACCCTTCCGGCGTTTTTTCCCGTGCAGGTGGCGGGGCCCTGCCCCCAGTCCTGCCAATTCTGCCCCTATCCGGGCGGCCTTTTTGGCGGGACCCAGGACAGGCGGCCCGTACAGGATCGAAAGGAATTTATGGATACGGGGCTTTTTGTTTCGCTTCTTGACAAGATCATCGCCTTTGCCGGAGACGGCGTCATTGACCTTTCCCTCTGGGGGGAACTTTCCCTGCATCCTCAACGGGAGGCCCTCATAAACGCCGTGCTTGAGCGGCCCGCGCTCTCCCTCATTGTCGAGACATCGGGCCTTTCCTGGGGCGGCGAAAGCCTCGAAGCCCTTGCCGTTGCCGCCGCTTCTGCCCCGGCGCGGAAGAACAGGGAGGCGGCCCTTTCCTGGATAGTGTCTCTTGACGCCTTCGCGCCGGAGCGGTACAGGGTCCTGCGTGGCGGGGGAGAGGCCGAGGCTTCGGAATGCGCCGAAAAACTGGCCGGGCTTTTCCCCGGCGCGGTCTATGTCCAGGCCGTGCGGGTCAGGGAGGCCGAAGACGATATAGAGCAATTTTACCGGCACTGGAAAGAAAAAAAACTCAACGTAATTATTCAGAAATACGATTATTTTTCCGGCGAAATGCCCGATCTCAGGGCCGCCGATCTTTCGCCCCTGAACCGTTTTCCCTGCTGGCACATCATGCGGGATTTTCCGGTACTCATGGACGGAACGGTTCCCGCCTGCGGGGAAGACCTCAGGGGAAGCCGCGTCCTGGGCAATGTGTTCGGCGACAGGCTTGAGAAGCTCTGGGAAAACGGCGAGGCCCTCTACCGCGAGCATACGGAAAAAAACTACGGGGGAATTTGCGCGCTCTGCGATGAATACTATACCTACAACTTTTAACGAAGGTCTCCCATCGTATACGGCTGTGGGCGGGACCCGGCGGGGGGGGACAAGCGGCCTCAGCGCCGTGCTGCTCAACCGGGGCGCCCGCTATCCCCGGCGCACCCTCTTTCAGGAATTTGAAAAAACCGGCTTTGACTATGTTATTTCCGTAGAAGGGAAGGAAGACCGCTACGATATTGAAGAACTATCGGGCCGTTTTCCCTTTGTGCGCTTCATACTGCTTAAAGATGAAATCAGCCAGGGCGCCTGTGTAAATCTCGCTGTCTCGGAGCTTGATTCGCCCCTTTTCTTCGTACTGTGGAACGACCTGCGGATACTCCACGGAACAGGGGCCGTCAGGATGGCGCGGTTTATCGCGGACCGGGACGGGGAACAGGCCGGCAGGCGGCTCTGCACCGTGCCGGTGATGCAGAATTCTCTTTACGATACCCTGCCCACCCTGATTTCGCCGGGCTTCCACCGGGGCCGCATCAAGACCCTGCCCTATGTTCCCCTGCGCGAAGGAAACCCCACCCTCTATCCCTTTGACTGCGTCGGCATCTATGACCGCCTGCGCTTTACGCGCCTGGGCGGCTTTGACAGCACCATAAAAAGCCCCTACTGGCAGCTTATGGATTTCGGCGTGCGCGCGCGGCTCTGGGGCGAGGACATAGCCGGTACCCAACTGGTACGGGTCTGTTATGACGGCGAGGTTCCCCCCGAGGACAGCAGCGCCGGGCTGAGCTACAAACGTTTTTTCCTCAAGAATCTCGCGCCGGTGTTCAGGGACGATTCGGCCAACCTGCCCCTGGGGCGCTTTCCCGCTTATCTTTTCACCAGCGGCGAGGGCCCTCTTGCCGCCTGGGAAGAATACGCGGATTCCCGGCAATGGGTGGAACGCAATAGATACCGTTTTACCACGGATATAGAAACTATGGTGAAGAACTGGGAGCAGCCCCTTCCATGACCGCCCTGGTACTCCAGGCCCGGCTTGACTCAAGCCGCCTCCCCCGCAAAGCCCTGCTTCCCCTGGGAGGGCGGCCCCTGATTCAGGCGGTCATGGCGGCCCTTAAAACCGTAGCCGCCGATATTCATGTGCTTGCCTGCGCCGCGGACAGTGAAGCCGCCTTTGCCCCCTTTGCCAGGGCCGAGGGTTTTTACATATACGGCGGTCCCAAGGAAGACGTGCTCAAGCGTTACTGCGATGTGATACGCCTCTATGGGCCCGACCGCGTCATCAGGGCCACCGGGGATAATCCCTTTGTCTTTGCCGACGCGGCCTGGGCCGTGCATTGCGAAAGCCT
>JAISCK010000113.1 GCA_031265635.1 Spirochaetaceae bacterium | reverse complement strand
CCATGAGGGTTATTTCATCACTCTTTCTTCCGGCGGCGGCGGCGGCCTTTTCGACCCGCTCCCGCACCCGCCGCAGCGCTTCCCGTATTTCCATCCTAGGTTCCGGCCTCCCCGGCCAGGGCGGCAAGGGCGGCGAATTCCTCCACAGTCAAATTTTCAGGCCGCTCCGAACCGGATACGCCTGAGGCCGAAAGCAGTTCTTCCCCGCGTTGCCGGGCCGTCATTTCGCCGCCATCTAGTATACGCGAAGAAAGGAATTTGGTCAGGCTGTTTCTGAGGGTTTTTCTCCTGGACGCGAAAAGAAAACGGACCAGGGGGGTAAAGAGTTTTGGATATTGAATTTGCCCGGTTCTGCGGGAAAGCCTTACGGCCTGGGAATCCACATGGGGAGCCGGATAAAAGGAACGCGCCCCTATAACGCGGAGGGCTTCGGTCCGGTATACCGATGAGCAAAGTACGGAAAAGGAAGAATAGTCTTTTGAACCCGGCCGGGCGCTCATGCGGCTGGCCACTTCTCTCTGCACCGTCACAACCATACGCTCAAAGAGGCATCCTGTCTCTATCATTTCACCAAGAATAACGGAACCGACATTGTAGGGGAGGTTCCCGAAAAGATAAGGCGCCCGCGTGATCCGGGCCGGCCAGGTCTTCCGTACATCGCCGCTTATAATTTTCAGGTTTTCGTTTTCGGGAAAAAGCTCTCCCAGCGCCCGGACAAAACCCTGGTCGATTTCAAAGGCCGTAACCAGAGCGCCCCGGGAGAGAAATTCAAAGGTCATGGAACCGAGGCCCGGTCCGATTTCCCAGACCTGGTCCCCTGCCCTGATGTCCAGGGCATCGGCAAGCTCCCGGCGCACGGCGGGGTTTATCAGAAAATTCTGGCCGAATTTTTTTTGCATGCCCAGGCCGTGCCCTTCAAGATAGGCCCTCAATTCATTGGGCGAATCGTAGTTCAGGGCTCTAGCCAAAGGGTTCAAGCCGTTTCCTCATGAGGGACATTTTTCTCTGCCCAATATAGAGCAGCGCCAGGGCCGCGAGAGCGGCGGCAAGGACCGCCGGGGCGCCGCGTACCGGAATGGAAGGAAAAAGCCCCGCCGCGCCTGAAACTGTTTGCAGGGTCCGGTACAGGACGGAAAGCGGCATTGTCAGGGCAAGGGCCGCCGTCGGAAAAACCACGTCAACAAAAAGCCAGATCAGGGCGAGAACCATGAAGAAGGTGATGAGGGGGCTTATGACCAGGGCCACAAGTATGCCGCCGGGATAGAGTACGCCGAAACAAAGAGCCGAAAGCGGCGAAGTAACAAGAAAGGCCCCCGCCGAGGCCGAAAGGGGACCGGCCGCTATGGGGGGAATTTTCCCCCGGACAAGTTCGTATACCCAGGGCCCGGCTGTAAGCAGCCCCAGAAGGGCAAGGTAGGACAGGGCAAACGAAAGTTCCCTTCCCGAAGAAGGGAAAAGCACTAACTGCGCCATAAAAGCCATAGCCAGTATAGTCTCTCCCCGCCGGGGAAAGCCCTTAAAGATCACCAATACCCCGATGAGGTACATGATGAGTGAACGGACCAGTGAAGCCTGGGGGCCTACAAGGTACACATAGCCCAGAACCAAAACAGCCCCCAAAAGGGCCGCCTTTTTAAGCCCCAGGGGTTTTTTTAAAAGCAGGGACAAAAGCCCGGCAATGACGCCGAGATGCATGCCCGAAAGGGCGAGCACATGGGCGCAGCCTGAGGCGGTAAAGGCTCCGGCAAGTCCGGTATCAAGATTATCCCGCACACCGAGGAGTACCGCCTGGGCAAGGGAACCCCATTCATGACGGGAAAATTTTTCGAGCAGCGTCATGCGGAACGCGGTCCGCGCCCGTTCCCGCTGAGGTGGCGGGGAAAGCACATGCACGGAGCGGGCCCTGAAGTAGCCGCCCGAAAAAACACCCTCGACATACAGAACGCTTTTTCTGCCGAAATCGGCAAGGCGCGGAAGATTTTCCCCATCAAAGAAAACACGTATCCTGGCGGCCCGCCAGCCGGGAACAAGTTCAAGCCCGTTCCCGCCGTATATTTTTGCCAGTTCTATACGGCCCATGCCCTGTATGCTGCCCCTGGCCTGTATGCCCCGGGGATCGTCAAGCAGTACGCCTTCCAGGGCGGTGATCTCTCCGGCGGGCAGCCCTCCGGGAGGCGCGTCCGCCGCGGCGTAATGGGCAGAGAGGCCCAGGACAAGGCCAATGCCGGTGGCAGCGGCATACCTGACAAAGGTACGCGGCAGGGTAACTTCAAAAAAAGAAAGGAGGGCTGTAACGGAAAGCAATACCGGGACAAAGATCCGGAACGAAAGCCCGCATCCCTGTTCCAGGGCGAAAAGGCCGTAGTACGAAACAGCGCAGGCAGCAGCGGCGGCGCAGACGGGCGGAAAGACGCTCCGCGTTACCATTTGAGCCGGTTAAGGGCGTCCCGCGCCGCTGACTGGACTTCCTCGGGATAGCCCAGGTAGCCTATGTAGAGGAGGTAGTCAAAGGCGATTTTATCCCCCAGTTCGCCCAGGGCGTTGATTACGCCGGTGAGTATATCCGCGTCGTATTCCCCTGTTCTTTCCATCTGTGAATTAAAGAGCCCAAGCTGGAGGGCGAGGGTCTGGGCCGCCTGGTCCGAATCCATGGCGCCGAGGCAGGAAACGGCCTCGATAAACTGGGCCTTGGCCGCTCTTCCGTTGTTGTAATCGGTCTGTACCCGGTAAAAATGCTTGATAAGCGCGTCCACGGCCTTTGTCCATCTGAGGGAACCGAGCAGCCGCGCGCTGGAAAAACGGAGGGTCTGTATCGCCGCCTCTCCTTCAGGATTGGAAGGAAAAAGATCAAGGCTCACCCTGAGGCCGGTCTCGGCTATTTCGCCCATATCGGCGGGGCCGAAACGGCTGTTTTCCCTGGCCGCGTTAAACGCGGTGAGTTTTTCCGACGGGGGATTGCGCTGTATCACCATGATGAGAAAACTCCTGTAGTCTCCGGACAGGGAACCCAGGGCCGTCCGGGCCCCGTTCCGTATGGATTCAGGATAGGCCGCTACCATCGTGGAGAAAAGCACCGGAAACGACGAACCGTCCCCCAGGGTTGAAAGGGCGTTGATACAGGCGGAAAGGGTCGGATAATCAGGCGCCATACCGGAACGGAACACGTTGTTCTGGTTTGCCAGAAACTGGTTGAGGTTCTCAATGACCTGGACATTGTCTTTTCCGAGAACCCCCAGGGAACGGAGTATTTCGACCCGTATGAGGGAATCCCGGTAACTCTGAAAGAGCTTCCACAGCGTATCCACGGAGGGCCTGTAACCCGCGTTTTTTACCCCCGCCGAGGCCAGAACGGCCAGGGCTATCATGTCGGGATCGTCGCGGAGAAAATCCGACTGCTGGAGGCAGAAGCCAAGGGCGTATTCGTAAAGGGGGCCGATAAAATCAGAGGCCCGCTCATCGGTCGCCGCGTCCCTGAGTATGCCCGCCTTGGTAGCCAGGTTTGCCCGGACAAAATTCCTCTGGTAGGAGAGCAGTATTGATTCCTGGGCTCCCAGGACCGGGGCGCAGCACAGCACAAGACCCGCCAAAAAGACAGGAACACAGGCCCGGCGGGCGCGTTTATTGGGGTGCTTCATTGCTATCTCCTTGGAAAGATACGGCCTCATCCTGTAGTTTGCTTTGATTTTCTTCTTCTTCCAAAAGTTGAAAGGGAACAAGATAGTCTTCCTCGGTCTGCACTCCGAAAACCTCTCCCAGAATACGGTTCCGTACCGCCAGGGGCAGGGGATCGGCTTCAATATGAAGCAGGGAACGGGAAGTCTCCTCGTTAAACTCGGTGGAGCGCACCGTACCTTTCATGATGATGGGCGTATCGCTCAGGGCAAACTGTATCTTGACTTTGAGACCCTCAAGAGCCTTGCCGCCTATGGTTACGGCGCAGCCCGAATCAGAGAGGTCCTCGACAATACACTTGAGGCCCGGCTTGGTTTCGATGGTGTCGTTAAGGGCGCCTCCGTCGGGGAGATAGAGGAAAGCCGGCTTCTTGGTCTTGATCCTGATGGACGTGCGTTTCTGGGTCCTGAAAAGGGATTCGGCGTGGTTGATCTGCAGGGCCTGTACCCCCCGTGAATACACTTCGTCGGTAACGGCGGCGTCAAACACATAGCCCGCGTCGTCACGGCGCCAGAAATAGACGGCGATTTTAAGGCCGTTCCAGGAAAAACTCAAGGGAAGGTTAGGGCTGACAGGCCGGGTAATCGTCATGTAGTGTTCGGTGTTCTTTACAACCCTGGACTTGTACACGCCCATACTTTCGGCAAGCACCCTGATGGGCTGGCCTTCCTCAATCTGCCGGGAATTGTTTATACCCTTTTTATACTGGGGTTTTTCAAATTCAATCTTTTTGCGGTATTCGTAGAGCTTGGAGATAAAATCCTGGGTACCCTGCCTGCGGTCCTCGCCCGAAAGCCTTACGTTGCGAAGCATGGCCGAAATACAGAGGTCAAGCTGCTTCTGGGACCAGAACAGGGCGGCGGGGTCCTCCAGATGGCTCTTTATCGCCAGTTTTCTGAGAAGATCGATTTCCCTAAAGCTGAATCCCGCGTCCTTGCCCTTTGCCATAAAGGCTATCCAGGATGTTTTGCTGTTTTTTGAAGGTTTGAAAAGTATCAGCACCGTGATGCCCAAAAGGGGAATCACCATGAGCAACAGGTAAATTAACACGCCCCGCAGTACCTCTATTATGATATTATATCGAAAGAAAGACTCTATCAAGAGAGCGGCGTCAATACGGCGCGACAGGCAGCTTTTTACGCCGCGTCCCCCACCGGCTAAAAAAACCGGGACCGCCTTATGGACGGCCCCGGTAAACGGCTCACAATCCGTTCTTTTGATACAAGGTCCGGCCGTGTTTATCTTCCGGCGGCGGCGGCTATGCCGGCAAGGCGGCCAAAGACGGTAAAGTCTACAATAGCGTTACCGCCAAGGCGGTTGCCGCCGTGTATGACACCGGTGATTTCACCGGCGCAGTACAGGCTCGGAACAACGGAACCGTCGGCCCTGAGGGCGCGGGTGTTTTCATCGATCAGCACGCCGCCCATGGTATGATGGGCCGCTGGCTTGCGGGGGAAGGCGTACCAGGGACCGGTAGCGATTCTGCGGGACAGCACTACCCGCCCG
>JAISCK010000202.1 GCA_031265635.1 Spirochaetaceae bacterium | reverse complement strand
GAGGTTCCGGCCTTTGCCTCCCTTGCCCCGTCCGGCGGCTGGGATGTGGAACAGCTTGAGCTGGGCAATGACCTGAGATGGTATTTCCGGGGCGTGCGGAAGACTACCGGACAGGGAGCGCGGAATTATTATGCCGCGTCCGATTTAAGCGCCGCGCCGGAACCGAGCAGTATCGGGGCCTTTCAGAACGCCGGTCTTCCGGCGGGCCTTGATACGGCGCCAAAGGCCCTCTCTGAGGCCCTTAAAAACCTCGCGGCCCTTTCGGGCGGACATACATTCCTTGTCGCGAAAACCCTCTCCCCCCTCTGGCCCATGCCCCGCCATTTTGCCCTCAACACTTCGCCTGAAAGTCCTGGCGCGGCGGAGCTTGCGGCCTGGTGGGACGGAAGCCGGGCCTGTGCGGTGTTCCCCGACGGGCGCGGCGTCTGTGTTGGCCCGGACGGAACGCCGGAGGATTTTTCGCTTCCCCCGCTGCCTGAATCCTATGTGTATACAGGCTTTGCCTTTCTTGGGACAAAACTCATTGCCCTCTGGGAAGAACAGGACGGCCTTCTGGTAGGCGCCGCCGGGTTTATGGTAATAGAATCCGGGACAATTTCAAAATAAGCTATTTTGAAACTGGCGCCCTGACAAAAGGTTCTGTTTGGGATATACTATTGAATATGAGAAGATCCGGTCTTTGCCGTACTGTTTTGGTACTCGTCCTCCTCGCGTGCGGCGCCCCGGCCCTTTTTGCCCAGGGTTTTTTCGGCGGCCTTGTGTGGTCGTTCAGAGGTTCGATGCTGGTGATCCCCGAGGACAACGGCCTTGAGGGGGACCCCATGCCCATACTGGGTTCTCTGGGTCTTTCGGCGGCCCATCCCCTTGGAGAGCGCCTTTTTTTTGAGACTTCGCTGGATTTTTATATGACCCATTACGGCTTCCCCGACAATGCCGGGCGGCCCTATCCCTATGCCGAAGAAAACCGTTCTACCAGGGTCATTGGTTCCGTGCTGGGCTTTCAGGCCCTGTACCGTCAGGAACTCGGCTCTTCAACATGGCTCAGAGCTTACGGCGGACTTGCCGCCGATTTAAGGCTCTGCCTCATAGCCGGCGGTCTTGAGGGCGCGGACAGGGACGCCGCCTCCAAGGAAACGTCCCGCACCGCTTCTTATTTCTGGAGCGAGGGCCGCTGGCTTTTCCCTGTCATCGGCACGGGTATGGACTTTGCGGCAAGCCAAAAATTCCTTCTGGGCTTTGACCTCCGCGTCTGGTTCCCCCTGTACAGGCTCTGGAGCGGCGAAAGCCTGCCCGCTGTCGAGGGCTGGCGTTTTGCCGCCGGGCTGCGTTTTACCCTGCGTTAGGTATCGCGCCGCTTCCGCCTGTCTGGTTCTTTTTGTGCTGGAGATAATCCCAGCGTGTTACAAGGCCCGATAGTTTTCCGTCCTCGACCACCGGAAGGTGGCTGATCCGGTGTTTGAAAAAAATCCTTTCAATTTCGCGCATGGTGTGGGAACCGTCGGAGATGACCGGATTCCTGCTCATAAAGGCCTTGACCGGCGCCTGCATGAGAGCGGCTTTTCTTCCTTTCATAATATCCCTGAGACTGATAAAACCGGTCAGGACGCCGCCTGAGTCAAGGACCGGAACCCCGGTATGCTCGATTGATTCAAGGAGGCGGGAAGCCTCAAGCAGGGAGGCGTTTTCGCTGATGCTGTGTACGCCCCTGGTCATTATGTCCCTGGCCCTGGTTGCCGGAGTCAGGGACTTTTCGAGATACGCGGTGAATTCTTCCAGAAAGGCCCTGCCGTCCCGGCACTCCATTTTTGCCGAACCGGCCATCTGGTGGCCTCCGCCGCCAAAGGCCGAAAGCAGTTCGTGGAGGTCTATCCCCGGTTTCTGGCTTCTCGCGATGAGGAGCGCGGTGCTGTTTTTCGGGATGAAGAATACGGCGAAATAGGCGTCGGGGTTTTCCAGGGACATAATTTTTTCCACCACCGCCGCGAGGCCGGGAATGTTTTCGTCAAGCTCAAGGTAACTGAGCAGAATGGAGTGCCCCTGTATATCCCGTATGCCGCCGGTACGGAGGAGTTCATGAAGCGCCGTCATCTGGCGGTCTTCTTTTATGGTTTCGAGAAAGGATTTTACCAGCTTGAGCGACGCGCCCATCTCAAGGCAGTACGCGGCGGCCTCATAATCCTCCCGCCTGACATTCTCGTAGATAAGCTGTCCGGTATCGGCGTAAATCCCCGTGAGGGCTATGGTCGCTTCCTCGCCCCGGAGCTGTATGTCCTTTTCCCTGGCAAGTTTGCTGAGGAACGAAGTGTTTGACCCAAGGAGCATGCCCTGGTATTGGGCGCCGAGAATGTCGGCGGAGTCCCGGGGGTGGTGGTCGATGACCGTAATTTCAGGATCAGAATTTCGTATATGGTTGAAATATTCCTTTACCCGTTCTGCCCTGGACGTATCGACAATGATGATGCGGTCTATGCGCCGGCCTTCCAGTTCCTGAGGTTCAAGAAATTCAAAATACTCGCTGTAGAAATCATAAACAGTCCGCGCCGCGGGATGAATGAGGTTGCTCCTTACCAGGGCAAAATCAGGAAACATCCGCTTGACGAGAATGAGGGATCCAAAGCAGTCCAAATCCATGTTTGTGTGACCAAAGGCAATATTCATGCCGGGGAGTATACCATTTTGCCGCGAAAAAACATAGAATCAACAAGCCCAGCGAAACCGGCGGGAAGCATGACGCCTACGGCGGGGGAGGCTTTAGCCTCTTCTCAGGTAGAGGGGCGTGGAAGTCATTTCCTTGTCATCTATGTAAAGTACGAAATTAACAACTCCGCTGGATTTAAACTGCAGATTGGATATGGAAAAAACCAGGTGGGAGACGGCGCTGGCATTGCCCACGCCCTTTACCTCGATATGCCCCGATACCGGCTCTATGCTCATGTCGCCGTTGAGGTCCCTGGTTTCTATCCTGAAACTGTGCCTCCCGAATTCCCACAGGTCATACCGTATGCGGATTACGATGGAAAGATGGGAATGTACGCAGGGAAATTCCCTGGCGATGATGGTATCAAAGGTCCCTACAATGGTAAGTTTGCCGCCGCTTTCCTGGGCAAAATCACAAAGGGTAAAAAGTTCGGTTTTCATTGGGGAGCGTCCTTCAGGTTTCCCTGTTCACCTGCTGACAGACGACGCGGTTCCTTCCGTCTTTTTTCGCCTTGTAGAGGGCGGCGTCGGCGATGGTAATGAGCCTGTCTATAAAACTCTGGTCCTGGGGAATTTTCCCCTCAGGCGCCACACTGACCCCGAAACTCGCGGTAACGGTCAGATTCCTGCCTTCCCAGGCCAGGGGGCTTGAGGCTATGGTTTCGCGTATTCTTTCCACGATATGGCCCGTGGTTTCGAGGGTGGAATTGCAGAAAAGAAAAATGAATTCCTCCCCGCCGTAGCGGCCCATAAAGTCGCTCTTCCGCAGGACTTGGCTTATGACCCGTACCACATGCTGGAGTATGGCGTCGCCCGCCAGGTGGCCGTAGGTATCGTTAAAAATCTTGAAGAGATCAATATCCATGATGGCCAGGCAGCAGGGTATCCGCCGTATGGCTGCGGCCTCGAATTCGGCAAGTGCCCGGTCAAGAAAGGACCTCCGGTTAAGGGCGCCTGTCAGGGGATCATGGCTGGCCATGTACTTAAAGCGGGTCTCGCTTTCCTTGAGGGCGTCCATGGCCTCGTTGCGCAGGCTCACCTCGTTCCTGAGGTTGGCGGCGAGGATTTCAAGGGCGTGTTCTTTTTTTTGCAGGGCGTCGAGGGTTTCATGGAGCTGTATAACCATGTTGTTGAAGGCGTCGGAAAATTCCCCCAGAAATTCAACCCGCTGGGTAAAATCGCCCTGTTCTACCTGCTTGACCTGCCAGACCATGTGGCGCAGGTGGGCCTGGAGGGATTTAAGGCAGCCGGCGATAAAGCCCCTGCTCTTTATAGTCTGGGAAAGATCGCCTGATGAAAAGGCAAAGAGGATCTCCCGTATCTGGACAAGCTGTTCATGGAGGGCGGAAAGGCCCGGTACAGTCTTGAGGTTTTCGCCAAGCTCGGGAAGCTGCCCGTGGTTAATGAGTTCTATAATGTGTTCAAGGGCAAAGAATTCCTGCTTGTCCGGCATTTCCTACCGATCCGGGCTGCTGTACCTGGCGTCAAAACGGCAAGTCCGCGATCCGGTACACCAGCAGTCTACTTCTTCAACTTTGAAATTTTTCCCGCTGAAGGATTCCAGTATGCCCTGGATAAAGCCTTCGTCATAAACGCAGATGACATCGGATGTATCGGGAAGGCCCGAACAGTCGAGGTCCTCGTCAACGGTGAAAATGAAGTGACCTTTGTCAGGTTCGGCGGATTCAACCCTGAAGATACCTATGCCGAAGGCGTTAAAGGATTCCTGTATCTTTGTTGACAGTTCTCCCACGTTTTTTGCGCCGCTGAGGAATTTTTCAAAGAAAGCCTTCCCCGCAAGGACGCCCGCGTCCCTGAAAAGCGTATCGGCCGTCTCGGTTCCGTAACGCTGTTCCAGAATATCCCTCAGGGTAAACTGGAACAGGCGGTACACCTCTACCCGCGTATTGGGCCCAAGGCTTGGGCGGGCAAGTCCCATATCGGCGCCGACTGTGTCATCCCAGGAAAATTGATACTTACGGTTTGAATTTGACATTTTATTTCTCTCTTGGAACAGTATACATCTATGCGAATTATTGGGCAATAGGGTATACTGGCAGGATATTATGACTGATTTTGTCCATCTTCACGTTCACTCCGACTATTCCCTCCAGGACGCCGCCGTATCGGTGATGAGCCTCGCCGACAGGGCCGAAAAGCTGGGAATGAAATACCTTGCCCTGACCGATCACGGAAACATGTTCGGCGTCATGGAATTCATCGCCGCCTGCGAAGAAACCCTTGACGAAAACGGGGACCATGTAGCGCGGAAAAATCCCGTCAAGCCCATCATAGGCTGCGAGGTTTATGTTGCCCCTTCTTCCCGTTTCGAGAAAAAGGGTACTGAAAATGACAACAAATACTATCACCTGGTACTTTTGGCCTCAAACCGGGAGGGTTACTTCAACCTGGTCAGGCTCTGTTCCAGCGCCTACACGGAGGGTTTTTACTACCGTCCCCGCGTTGACGAGGAACTTTTGGCCGCGTACCACGGCGGGCTCATCGCCCTTTCGGCCTGCGTGTCCGGTGAGATACCCAGGCTCATCCAGGCGGGGAAAATCGACGAGGCTGAGGCCAAGGCCCGCCATTACCGGGACCTTTTCGGCGATGACAATTTTTACCTTGAGATACAGGACCATGGAATTCCCGCCGGATGGCTCAGGGGCGCTCTGTCCCAGAAAGAGATAAACGACGCCATCGCGGGCATATCACTGCGCACGGGCATTCCCCTTGTCGCCACCAATGATGTCCACTACCTTGAGCGGGAAGATTCCGTTTCCCACGACATACTCCTGTGCATAGGCACAGGCAAGCAGCGGAGCGAGGAGAAGCGCAAGCGGTATTACGGGGACCAGTTTTACCTTAAAAACGGGGACGAAATGGCCGCTCTTTTCCCCGGATACCCTGAGGCCCTGAGCAATACGCTGCGTATCGCCGAGCGCTGTTCCGCCGACATTCCCCGGATCAGCGTCGAGGACCTTCCCCAGTACCTTCCTGAATTTAAAATTCCCGCCGGTTTCGCCGGGCCGGACGCCTACCTGCGTCATCTTGCCCTTACCGGCCTTTCCGCCCGCTATCCCGGCGAAAAGGAAAAAGGCGGCCCGCGCTGGGACGAAATCCGGGAGCGGGTCGAGTATGAACTTGACGTAATAATCAAGATGAATTTTACCGGGTACTTTCTCATCGTGGCGGATTTTATCAACTGGGCCAAGGAACGCGATATTCCGGTCGGGCCGGGCAGGGGTTCGGGGGCCGGGTCCATCGTGGCCTATTCCCTTAAAATCACCGACATTGACCCCCTTAAATACGATCTTCTCTTTGAGCGTTTTCTTAATCCCGAGCGGCGGTCCATGCCCGACTTTGACGTTGACTTTGCCAATGAGGGCCGCGATGATGTTATACGCTATGTAACCGAAAAATACGGCAAGGAACGGGTAGGGCAGATAATTACCTTCGGGACCCTGGGGGCCAGGCAGGTCATAAAGGATGTGGCCCGGACCCTCGCCATATCCATACCCGAATCGGAGATGATCACCAGGCTCATTCCCAACGGCGTTACCCTGGCAAAAGCCTTTGCCGGAGAACCCCGGCTGGGCGAGCTGGAACAGGACGACAAGTATACCGAACTTTTTACCCTGGCCCGCAAACTTGAGGGCCTTAACCGCCACGCCAGCCTCCATGCCGCCGGTGTGGTTATAGGCAAGAGCGACCTTGCCCAATATGTCCCGCTGTACAGGGACCCCAAGACCGGCTCCGTAGCCACCCAGTATACGATGGGCTATCTTGAAAAATGCGGCCTCGTAAAAATGGACTTTCTGGGCCTCAAGACCCTGGACGTGATCAAGCACACCGAAGCGTTAATCCGCCTCAGGGGCGGAGCATACGCTTCTTTCAGCGTTGAGCATGTTCCCGAGAACGGCGCGAAAGAATCAGACGCGGCTTTCAGGATGCTTGGCGAGGGCAGGAGCTTTGAAGTCTTTCAGTTTGAATCCGAAGGCATGAGGAATGTTCTCAAGCAGGCAAAGCCGTCGAGCATCAAGGAACTTATAGCCCTTAACGCCCTCTACCGGCCCGGACCCATGGATAACATACCCCAGTTCATCGACTCCAAATGGGGCCGCAGGGCCATCGAGTATCCTGATCCTTCACTGGAAGAAATTCTTAAAGAAACCTACGGGGTCATCACCTATCAGGAACAGGTCATGCAGGTGGCCCGTATCATCGCCGGTTTTACCCTGGGCCATGCCGACGAACTCCGCCGGGCAATGGGGAAAAAAAACCTGGAGAAGATGGTTAAGGAAAAGGAGAAATTTATCGCCGGAGCCGTGGAGCGGGGCTACAGCGAAAAAAAGGCCGATGAAATTTTCGAGCTGCTTATCCCCTTTGCCGGTTACGGTTTTAACAAGAGCCATGCCGCCGTATACGCGGTGGTGGCCTACAAGACGGCCTACCTCAAGGCGAACTTTCCCGTTGAGTTTATGGCCGCCAATCTTACCAACGAAATCTACAGCACGGACAAGGACAAGCTCTCAGCCTGTATAGATGAAACCAGGAAGATGGGGATTCCCATAGATCCCCCTGATGTCAACAGGTCACAGAAATTTTTCGCCGCGGTCAACGGCCGCGTCGTCTACGGCTTTCTTGGCATCAAGGGTCTGGGAGAAGGCGCCGCCGAAGCCATAGTCGCCGGAAGGCAGGAAGGCCCCTATAAAGATTTTATGGATTTCCTTAACCGCATTGACATCAAGGCTGTGGGGAAGAGCGTGGTGGAGCGCCTCATTCTTACCGGGGCCTTTGACAGCCTGGGCGTTCCCAGGGAAACCCTCAAGGGAAACCTGGAACGCGCGGTGGAATACGCCCAGAACATCAAGGACGACAAAAAGTTCGGCCAGACAAGCCTGTTCGGCGATACGGGAGAAAAAGAATATCCTGATTTCGCGTTTGAGAATTTTCCCGAAACAGGCCGGGCGGAAAAACTCAAAATAGAAAAGGAACTTATAGGCTTTTATTTTTCGGGTCATCCCATGGACGAGTACAAGGAACTCTGGCAGAGCGCGGTAACTGTTGATCTTGGCAAACCCGGCGGCCTTGCCGGAAGCTGCATACTGATAGGAATTATCAAGTCGGTAAAAACCATTGTAAGCAAGAGCGGGAAAATGGCCTATGCCGTTCTTTCAGATTATAACGGCGAGATAGACCTTACGTTCTTTCCCAGAGTCTGGGAAAACTGCCAGGACAGGATCGAAGTCGATAAAGTCGCCATACTCAGGGGGAAAATCGAATACCTGCGGGACAAGGACGCGCGCGGTTTCACTGCCGATGAATGTCTGGGAGTCAATGAGGTTGAAGAGGCTGTCAGAGAAACCAGGGCCCAGAGCCGCAAGTGGGACAAGTACCGCAATATACAGAAATATTCCGAAGAACTGGGCGTACAACTTTTGGACCTCACCTTCCCCTCGGGACCCAAAGCGGGCAGCTATATTGCCCTCGGCATCCTCAAATCCCTGCGGCTTCATACCGACAAGAAGGGCAATGAAATGGCTTTCGGAACTCTTCAGGATGACCGGGGAGCGGTGGACGTGGTCTTTTTTTCACGGACCTGGAAAAACTGCAAGGCCCTGGTTTCGGAAGATGAGATCATGGCCTTTCAGGGAAGCCTTGATCCGGCCAATGACCGTAACCCGGAAAAGCCCGGCTTTTTGGTATCCGGCGTCCAGGACCTCAATAAACTTGTCCGGGCCGCGGCGAAAAAGGCGTCCGGGGACAGCGGCGACGAATCCATGGTATCCGGCGCGGAACCCGCCGCGTCCGGCGACGAGCCTGCTATGTCCGGCGAACCCATAGCGCCCGGCGCCGGGCACATAGCCGCTGAACCCGCGTCCGGCGCTTCCCCCGGGGAAATCCACATCAGGCTCAACGCCGCCCGCGTTGACCGTGAGAACCTCCATCCCCTGCTGGCCTATCTTTCCGGCAGGCCCGGCTGCCCGGTGTATATTCATGTGCCCTGTGCCGGCGGGGAAGGCGTGGTGCGGGCATCAGGCGACATGGGCTGCGGCGCTGACGACACGAGCCTGGAAGAGCTTGCCCGCTGCGCCGGGAACGCCGAAGTCTGGTCCCGTTAGGGGATAAGGAGTTTGTTGTGAGTGTTGTGCTGAATATACTGGGGACTCTTTTGGGCCTCTATATGATTCTTATTTTTATCCGGGTCATGTTGAGCTGGTTTGCCGCCGGGCCCCGGGGCGCCTATCCCCAATACGGCGGCTACCGTTCAGGGACACCCTACGGCAGGCTCTACGAAATACTCTGCGCTATATGCGACCCCTATCTCGCCTGGTTCCGCCGTTTCAGGATTTTCCGCCTTGGGGCGCTGGACTTTTCTCCCATAGCGGCCATGGCCTTTCTTTCGGTGCTGAATACCCTCATCGCCGCGCTGGCCCGTTTCGGCAGGATAAGCCTGGGCATCATACTGGCCGTGCTGCTCAACGCGCTGTGGTCGGCGGTCTCTTTTTTTATGGGCTTTGCCCTGCTCCTCCTCGCGCTCCGCTTTATAGCCTATATGACCAAAAGTTCATCTTTTTTCTGGCTCTATATAGAGAGGCTTTCTGATCC
>JAISCK010000183.1 GCA_031265635.1 Spirochaetaceae bacterium | reverse complement strand
TACGGCCAAACCGGGAAGTGCCGAGAAGGGAATACCAGAAAAAACCGCATTTCCACCACAATCACAAATCAAACTGTTGAGTGAAGGTTATTAGGCTATTCACTAACTTGTTGACAGTGGTAGGGCGAGACCCGCATAGCGGGGCTCGCCCGAAGGGGGCCCGGAAGCTCAAGTTCCATCACGCGATGGCGGTATGGAAACAGGCCCCCTCCTTTTCCTCCTTCTTTAACTTCTTCGATTTGTTCGACTTCGCGGTAAAATCTTCCTTTCGGTAAATCCCCCCTTCTCCATGCGGGGCGCTTCCGTTATACTTAAAAGCATGGAACGTGTGCTTGCATTGGATCTTGCCCGCGCGGCAAAGGACGCGCCGGGAGAGGCGGTAAAAGTTACCGGCTGGGTTCACCGTATTCGTGAACTCGGCGGCGTTACCTTTGTCATAGTCCGGGACCGCTCTGGCCTGGCGCAGCTTGTCTGCGGCGAAAAGCCCGCGGACACGTCGGGCGCGGCCCTGACCCTCGAATCGGTGATACAGGCCGGGGGCCTTCCGGCGCTGAACGAAAAAGCTCCGGGCGGCGCAGAGCTTGCCGTCAAAACGATAGAAGTTCTTTCCCGCGCTGCCGGGGACCTTCCCTACCAGGTAAACGGCGATATAACCAAAATTGGCCTTGATACCATCCTGGACTACCGCATCCTTTCGCTGCGGAATCCCAGGATCAGGGCCGTTTTCAAGGTTCAGGCCACCATCATCGAAGCCTTTTCAGCGTATCTGCGCGCCAGGGATTTTACCGAAATAAAGACCAGCAAAATCGTCGGGGGCGGCACCGAAGGGGGGACCGAACTTTTTGAGGTCGCCTATTTTGACAAGAAGGCATATCTTGCCCAGTCGCCCCAGTTTTACAAGGAGACCATGGTAGCTTCGGGCCTTGAGCGGGTCTTTGAGGTTGCCCCGGCCTACCGGGCCGAGAAGCACGACACTCCCCGTCATATAAACGAGTATGTTTCCCTTGATGTGGAGATGGGTTTTATAGATTCCGAAAAAGAGCTTATGGAACTTGAAAAGGGAATACTGTCCCATGTTTTTGAGGAAGTTTTAACAAAAAACCAAAGGGAACTGGAACTCTGGTCTGCCCAGGTTCCTGATCCCGGCCTGGTGGCGGGGGCGCCCGTTATGGGCTATGAAGAAGCCGTAAAGCTCGCCAATGCCGAATCTGAAAAAGCCAAAACGTCTTCGGCCCGCATCTTTGATATTAATCCCGAAGCCGAGCGGCTCCTCTGCGCCTGGGCCGGAAGGGAAAAGGGCATAGAGCTTATCTTTGTCAATGAATTCCCCCGGCGTTACCGGCCTTTCTACACCTATCCCCTTGACGCGTCAAGGACCATGAGTTTTGACGCCCTTTTCCGGGGTCTTGAGATAAGCACCGGCGGAAAGCGCCTGCATGATTATGCGGCTTTTCTTGAGGTCCTTCCCAAATTCGGCATCAAAGCCGAAGCTATGGAAGGGTACTGTTCTCTGTTGAAGTACGGCTGTCCTCCCCACGGGGGTTTTGCCATAGGCTGTGAACGGTTTACCCAGAAAATACTTGGCCTTGCCAATGTAAAAGAGGCAAGCCTTTTTCCCAGGGACAGGAAGCGTACAACTCCCTAGGAGGCGGACCATGCGTTTTGATCCCAGGGCCGCCGCTGAATTCGGGCGGCGGCATGAATTTCACTATGACCTCTGTGATCCTTTCACCCTTGTAGAAGACTTTAAGGCGGAGATGGACAGGGGGCTTAACGGCAAAGCGTCAAGCCTCGCCATGATTCCTTCGTATCTAAAACCCCTTGCCAAACTTCCGCCCGAAAGGCCGGTGATTGCCCTGGACGCGGGGGGAACGAATTTCCGCGTCTCCCGCATACGCTTTGACGAGTCGGGCGAAGTCTCCGCCGAGGGTACGCGGAAGATTCCCATGCCCGGAACCAGGGGCAGGGTAGGGGGCGTGGAATTTTTCGATACCATAGCCGCTACGGTCATTCCCCTTTTGGACCGCGGGCCCGCGGCGGGCATTGGTTTTTGTTTTTCCTATCCCACGGAAATTACCGAAGACACCGACGGCAGGCTGCTGCGATTCAGCAAGGAAGTGGACGCCCCTGAGGTGGAGGGCCAGTTTGTGGGAAAGGGTCTGCGGGACGCGCTGCAACGCCGGGGAGTCGGGTTTCCCGGCCGCATCGTGGTACTGAACGATACCGCCGCGACCCTCCTGTCGGGCCTTGCCGGGCCGGGCCGGGCCGGGGCGGCGCTGGGGTTTATACTGGGCACCGGAATCAATATCGCCTATACCGAAACAGCCATTCCCAAGATAGGCTTTTCTTCCGCCGAAAATCCCCAGGTGCTGGTAACCGAGAGCGGAAACTTTGCCTGGCGTTACCGGGGGAGCCTTGACCGCCGCTTTGACATGACCACCAAAAATCCCGGAACCTATACTTTTGAAAAAGCGACTTCGGGAGCCTACCTCGGCCCCCTCTCGCTCATGGTTTTCAAGCAGGCGGTCAGCGACGGGCTGCTCCGGTTCCGCAAGGCGTCTGAACTTGAGAGCCTTGCCCGCCTCGAAACCAAAGACCTCAACACCTTCATGCGGAATCCCCTGGACAGGGAAAATCCCCTGGGAAAACTTTTTGATGATGATGAAGGGGACGCCGCGCGCACGATGATATACCTCGCCTGGATCATTACCGAAAGGGCCGGGCTCCTTACCGCCTCGACCCTCGCCGCCACGGTGGAACACATAGCGGACAGCGGCAGCCTCGCGGGCTATGACCCCGCCTCCCCGCTTCGCATCGCTGTTGAGGGAACCACCTATACGGCGTATCAGGGCCTGCGGCGTTCCCTGGAATCCCGTCTTCACTGCCTCCTTACGGCAAAGCTCCACAGAAGCTACACCATAGGGCCGGTGGAGCAGGCCTCCCTTTTCGGCGCCGCCGTGGCAGCCCTGTCCGGCTAGGATCTGTCAGCGTTCAATAACCTGGGGGATGATGTGGTGTATGCCGGCGTCATTCCTTGGCGTAACAATT
>JAISCK010000115.1 GCA_031265635.1 Spirochaetaceae bacterium | reverse complement strand
CGCGCCCTGCGGGGCCTTTGTTACCCTCCGCAGGGGAACGCGGCTGCGGGGCTGCATAGGCAGAATGAGTTCCCCCGCGCCGCTCATTGAGACGGTCCGCGAACTGGCTGTTGAGGCTGCCCTGGGCGATCCCCGCTTTCCTCCGCTTGGAAGCAGGGAACTGGAAGCGTGCGGCATCGAAATATCGGTCCTCTCTCCCCTGGCGGAATGTCCTGACCCGGAAACAGTGCGGGTCGGCCTTCACGGGCTCTACCTCGTATACCAGGGCCGTTCCGGCGTTCTACTCCCCCAGGTTCCTGTGGAACAGGGCTGGGACAGGCAGGCTTTTCTTGACTATATCTGCGTCAAAGCGGGGCTTCCGCCTGATTCGTACAGGGCGAAGGGGGCAAGGCTCTATACCTTTACCGCCCTAGTATTCGGCGAAGAAGAGGATTAGTCCCTGGTGTAACGGGCCATATTGCGGGGCGTCTCAAAGACCTCCACCGCGTAAAGAAGATCAGGATCAAGGCCCTCCGGGGGAAAGCGCGCAAGAACTTCATCAAATATATACCGGGCGATACGTTCCGCGCTGGGATCGTTTTTGAAACTTTCAATATCGTTAAGGCTCCCGTGGTCAAGAACCGCAAGCACGTCCCGCAAAAGATCCTTGACCTGGCCAAAGTCGGCAAGCATGCCCCCTGAGTCCAGGATACTGCCTTTGAGAAAGAGCCGTACCCGGTAGTTATGGCCGTGGAGCTTTTCACATTTGCCGTGGTAGTGGCTCAAATAATGGGCGGCCGCGAAATCCGCCTCGACACGCAACGTATACATTTTACGGAAAAGTATAAAGGCTTTAGCTGAAATTTTCAATATGAAGCAATACCCTACCTGTCCGCAAAACAGAAAACGCGCTATACTCTGATTATGGAACGCCGCTTATCTGAATTTTTTACCGCGGACACGGAGGGGCGGGCGGGTTTTATCGAAAGGCGCGGAAACGCCGATCCCTGTATCACCGGCCTTGAATATGATTCCCGCGGGATAAAAAAGGGGAACCTTTACTTTGCCCTTGACGGCCTCCATGCCGACGGCCATGCCTTTATCAGCGACGCCATAGCCAGGGGAGCTTTGGCGGTGGTTCACCGGGCGGAACTTCCGCGCTATGACAGCGGCGCTGTTTTCATCAGGGTGAAGGATTCCCGTTTTGCCATGTCCCCTGTTGCCGACGCCTTTTACGGAAGCCCGTCGCGGCGTCTGCTTGTCGCCGGGGTAACGGGAACCGAAGGCAAGAGTACCACGGTTTACCTTATTTACCAGCTTTTAACTCTCGCGGGAAAAAAGGCGGGCTTTGTTTCTACCGTGCAGTACGACTCTGGCGGCGGAGAGACCGCCAACCCGGAACACCAGACCACCCCGGAAGCAACGGCGGTCCACGGCCATCTTGACGCCATGCTCCGTAACGGGCTTGAATACGCTGTCCTTGAGGCAAGTTCCCACGGCCTCTCGCCAAAAACCAACCGCTTGGGCGACGCTGCCTTTGACGCCGCGGTGATGACCAATGTTACCCATGAGCACCTTGAATTCCACGGAACCTGGGAACAGTACCGCGACGACAAGGCAAATCTTTTCCGCGCCCTTGATATATGGAAGGGTTCAAAGCGCGGCCTCTTCTCAGGGCTGGCGCCTTTCGGCGTCATCAATGCCGATGACAAGAGCGCTTCCTTTTTTGCCGGCGCCACAAAACAAAAAATCTTTTCGTACAGCAAAAACGGCGCCGCCGCGGATCTTTCGGTCCTTGGCCTTGAGAGCGGTTCAGAAGGCAGCAGCTACCGCGTCAGGGTACAGCCAGGCGGGGAAATTATTGCGCTTAACGACAGGCTCCCCGGCGCTTTTAACTGCGCCAATGTGCTTGCCGGCCTCCTTGTCGTGTCGGGCCTTTTGGATCTCCCGGTAAGGGATTTTGTTCCCCTTGTTCCCCTGTTAAAACCCGTGCGGGGAAGAATGACAAAGGTCTTCCGGGGGCAGGATTTTACCGTGCTGGTTGACTATGCCCATACGCCTTCTTCCTTTGAGACCATATTCCCGCCTCTCAGCGAAGAATACAGGACCAGGGGGAAAAAAATCATCAGCGTCTTCGGTTCGGCCGGAGAGCGGGACACCGGAAAGCGCGGCGTCCAGGGCCGCATTGCCGCCGCGTATTCCGACGTGGTAGTCCTCACCGACGAGGACCCCCGGGGCGAAGTCCCCATGGATATACTAAAGGAAATCGCCTCAGGCTGCGCAGGGAAAAAAAGAAACGAAGACCTCTTTCTCATCCCCTGCCGGGGCGAAGCAATCAGAAAGGCTTTCAGCCTCGCCGGGCCCGGCGACCTGGCGCTGCTGCTCGGAAAGGGCCACGAAAATTCCATCATCTATGCCGGTTATGTAATGCCCTACGACGAAATCACCGAAGCGGAAAAAGCCCTTTCCGAAATGGGTTATGACGCATAACAAAAAAGGACAGATCGAGGGATAAGGGGCCGGGGTATGGACCCTTCGCAGCGAATCAAACCTAGAACCGGGTTTTTTTTCTCTCTCCCATGCCCGCGATGTTACGGAAGGAGATTTCTTCCCCGCTGTCAAGGGTAATGGTTCCCGAAAAATCGCCAAAGACCTGACGGCGGCGGTGGGTATGAAAGAAAAACTGATGCCGCACGGAACGCTCCATGACAGGGGTAAATTCCATCTTGAGCCTTCCGTCATTGCTGGTAAAATGCCACTTGTCAAGCCAATAGGCCGGATTAATCTGAAAAGTAACCTGGTCGAGCTTGTGGAGTTTTCCGTCCACAAAAAAAGCGTTCTCCGTGGCAAAGCTGTTGTCCGCCGATCCATAGCCGACGCTGAAACTTATATGCCGCTCCCCGGCAAGTCCCGAGCCCGCTGCCCAGAAACGCACGTCCCGCCGGGGCCTTACCCCCCGGTTCCAGTCAAAGATGCCCCAGGCGCTTCCCTTGGTAAAAACCAGTTCATGCCCGGCAAACTGCATGACACCCTCGGCGACGTACCAGGGAGACCGCCGGGTATACTGGAAGGCGCTCTTTTCTCCCCGCCAGGGAAGATTGGTAACTATGGACTCGCCGTCCTCAGGCGGGGTAAGCACCACGACGCCCCTGAGACCCCTGTTATGGCTGAACCGGGGAATATCCGCCTTGAGTATGCGGGCCCCGCCTGCCATGGCGGCAAAGTCAAGGGCAAATCTGCCGCGCCGCAATTTGATTGAACCTGATTCGCTTGAATCAGGAAGGCCGAAGCTCCCCAGGGGAAGGGGGCTTATCACGGAAAGGGAACTGCGGGTTTTGTTCCTGAAGGAAATAACGGTAAGCGCCGCAAAGCCCATGAGACCGCCGTCAAAAATTTCGCTGTGAATGAGATGCTGGGGCGAAAAAATTATATACCGGTCCGACCCGTATATCCTCCTGCCCGGCGCTTCGACCTGTGTATGGTTATATTGAAACAGGGGGCGTTTTGCCCAGCCGAAATTGCGGGGATAGCCGTATTCGTCCAGAGCGGAAACTTCGGTTTCTATAAGGGCCATCGCCGCTTTACCGGATCATCAGGGCCGGACCGCCGGGGCATTGGCGGCGTTAAGCGCGGCGTCGGAAGGCGGATTTACCATCAGGGCGCCGAAGAGGCTGAGTATGCCAAAGCCAGAGACCGCCGCGCCCGAGATCAGGAACATACGGGCCGTATCGTAGTTCTCCCACTCAAGATGACAGAACCCCGCGCCGTTGAGGCCCAGACCGGCAAGGGAAAACACAATGCCCGTGACTATCATGACATTCTTCGTTCTGTTGGCCCGCCTGAACACCGAAGTATCGGGCAGGGTAAAAGGAATCTGCCTTGACTCTTCACTATCCGGCCCGGCCACTACGGTCCCCGGCCGGACCAGGGGAGGGCCGTTCAAAAAATTATGGGCGTTCCAATACGCCAGGGTTTCGTCATCGACAATGCCCCTTTCAGCCCAGGCAAAGGAAGACGTTTCCTCAAGGCCGAGCCTTTCAAAAGCGGCCAGTTCATGAAACGGAGACTGTTCCCCGGCGCGGATGCGGGCGTTTCCCCCGAACACCGAAACCATCAGGAAGGGTTTTGCCGAGGCGCTTCCCGGATGGAGCGTATAGTCCGCCGCCGCATCGCCTGAATCAAGTTCCACGCTTTGGGAAGCGGCGCTTACGGCGAAGCCCTGGCCCGGCGCGGTCCTGAAACGCAGCCTGCCGTAAAAAAGCCTTATCGCCGTTTCTACCCCTCCCTCGCCAACCAGGAGCGAGGAATTTTCAGCCGCCTTGAGGAGAGCGCCGCCTGAAAACCGCAATTCGGCAAAACTTCCGGGGCCTGTCTGGAGCATATCTCCGGCGTTGAGGTATACCGCCGTCTCCCGGAACTGTCCGGCGCCGTACACAACGCGCCTGCCCTGGGTAAGGATAATAAAGTCTGAACCTTTGGCGTCAATAATCTGTATGGGGCCGTTTTCCTGGGCAAAGCCGGGCTGCCCGAACAGGAGGGCAAGGAAAAAAACAACAAGGCCCGCCGTACTTTTCTTTTTCATACTATCTACTATACTATGAACTATCTGAAACCGGCAAGGCGGAAACCAGGATTATCCGGCCGCCTTCCGTACAGGGGAGAGCATGGCGGAAGTTTCCTTTCGGTACGCGGGCATGAAAGCGGTGATTATGGGTCTGGGCCTTAACGGCGGCGGGCTTGAATCCGCGCGCTATCTTGCCCGCCGGGGAGCGGAACTTACCGTAACCGATCTCAGGGACGAAAAAGTTCTTGCCCCTTCAATTAAAGAACTTGAAGGATTGAAGGGTATACGCTATGTCCTGGGCCGTCACGAGATGGAAGATTTCAGAAACGCCGATATGGTGGTTAAAAATCCCGGCGTGCCCCCGCTCTCGCCCTATCTTGTCTGCGCGAAACGAATCGAAACCGATATTTCCCTGTTTCTCGCGGCTTCCCCGGCGCGGCTCAGCGCGGTTACCGGTTCCAAGGGCAAGTCCAGTACCGCCGCGGCCATGCACTGGGTCCAGAAAACCCTGGAAGGGCCGGAACAGCGGAGTTTTCTGGGTGGCAATATAGCGGTCTCACCCTTAAGTTTTCTTGATGAAGCAAGACCCGGCGACGACGTGGTTCTGGAACTTTCAAGCTGGCAGCTCGGCGACCTGGCCGGGCGAAAAAGGGAAGGAAGCGGGGAGGCGCTGCTCAAACCCCGCGCGGCCCTGCTTACCGCCATCATACCCGACCACCTTGACCGCTACGGAATCATGGACGCCTATGTAAACGACAAAAAAATCATCTACCGGGGCCAGGACAGCGGGGATTGTACCGTGGCCGGAGACGACACGTGGGGGAGCGTTTTTCTTGCCGAAACCAGGGCGAGGCCCCTGGTCTATGCCTCCGGGCCGCTTCCCGAAGACGCTGCCGGGGCCTGGCTCGACGGACCCGGCGGGCCCGGCCTTGTCAGGATTGACGGGCAGGTCGCGGAACTGGTTCCCGCCAAACTCCTTATTCCCGGCAGGCACCAGAAAAAGAACCTCCTCGCGGCGGGCCTTGCCCTCCTTGATCTGGGTTTAGCGCCTGACGCTATTTGCCACTGCCTGGGACAGTTCCGAGGTATAGAACACCGCCTTGAGTTCTTTTGCGAGAAGGACGGCGTGCGCTTTTACAATGACAGCGCCGCCACCATTCCCGAAGCCGCCGCCGCGGGGATAGAAGCCTTTGACAGCCCTCCGGTGCTGCTGGCGGGAGGCAACGACAAGGGCCTTGACTACGGCCCCCTGGTCAGGGCCGCTTCAAAAACAAAGGCAATAATACTCCTTGCCGGAACCGGAAGCCTTAAACTTTCGCCGCTCCTTAAAGAAAGGGGCATTCCGTTCCAGGGCCCCTATGACGACCTTGATACGGCGGTACTCAGGGCCATAGACGCGGCAAACGGAAAAGGCGTCGTGGCTCTCTGCCCGGGCTGCACGTCCTTCGGCATGTTCCTCAACGAATTTGACCGGGGCCGCCGTTTTAAGGAAGCGGTCTTGCGCCTAACCGGTTCCCCGGCAAAAACAGGACGGGAACGCGGGGCATTCTGATGGATATTGAAACGCTGGAAAAGAGGGCCCGCGTCATACAGGGGACCCGCGCTTTTTTTGACGAAAGGGCTTATCTCGAAACCGACACCCCCCTCCTTGCCCCGCGCCTCATACCCGAAACCTGCCTTGAACTCTTCGGGACCCGCCGCCTCGCCCCCGAGGGAAGCGCGCGGGAGAGCCGGGACTACTGGCTCATCCCTTCGCCCGAACTCTGGATGAAAAAACTCATCGCCGCCCACCGGCGCAATATCTACCAGATATGCCGCTGTTTCAGAAACGGCGAATCATCGGGACACCTGCACAGCCCCGAATTCACCATGCTGGAATACTATACGATGAACGCCGGTTACCTTGAATCCCTTGCCCTTACCGAAGAGCTTTTTGATTTTCTCCTTGACAGGGACCCCGCCCAGGAGGCGCTGCGCCCGCCCTTTCTCCGCGTGTCCATGGACGAGGCGTTCAGGCGCTGGGCGGGCTTCAGCCTCATGGAGGCCGAAAGCAGGGAAGCGCTTGCCGCCGAAGCGCAAAGGCTTGGCATAACGGCGGGCCCTGAACTCAGCATGGAGACCCTGTTCAATCTTATCTTCATACACCAGGTAGAACCCCGCCTGCCCAAAGAAAAACCCGTGGTCCTTATGGACTACCCTGCCTTTGTTCCCTGCCTGGCGAAAAAGAAAAAGGAAGGCAACGTTGTTGAACGCTGGGAACTCTACGTGAACGGCGTGGAACTTGCCAACTGTTATTCGGAAGAAACAGACCCCGAAGAAGTCAGGACCTATTTTGAAAGGGAAGGCGCTCTTAAAACAAAAAACGCCCTGGTCCCCCACGACATAGACCATGACTACTGGAAAATTTTCCTGCCCCGGACAGGACCGGACGGAGAGGCGCGCCCCTTCCCCCGCTGTTCAGGAAGCGCCCTGGGCATGGACAGGCTCATCATGGTCCTGGAAGGAAAATCCGTCATAGACAGCGTTCTGCCTTTTCCCATGTGAAAGAGCTTTACCGCAAAGCCGCAAGGAAGACCGCCACGCGGTCAATTACATGAGAAAAAGTTTAAGAAGCAGCTTGCGGTCTGTTCCCTCGCGTGCTATACTGCCACTGTGATGAAAATGAGAAAAAACAATGCCTTTATAGAAAATATCGCTGAATCAGCCGTACTTGGCACGGTTCTTGCTCTCTCTCTCTCTCTCTCTCTCTCTCTCTCTCTCTCTCTCTCTCTCATAATACTCACCTTCGTTTTATTTGCCTCTTCCCCCAAAAAATTTGCCCCGGCTTTGCTTTGACCGGAGCGGTTCCCGGAATTGCGTCTGAAATTTTTATCCTGACAACTGAAATCCTCAAAATTTCAGAAGAAATTTTTCCTTCGACATCTGAAATTCCTGAAATTTCAGATGAAATTTTTATCCCGACAACTGAAATTCTCGAAATTTCAGATGAAATTTTAAAAATTTCACGAGAAATTTTTCCTCTGACAACTGAAATCCTCAAAATTTCAGACGTAATTTTTGTCAGCGCTAACCTTGAAAGGAGGCTTATATGGCTGATTATGTTCCTACCAATGATGAACTGTTCGACCGCTGGTTCAAGTTTTTGATCCAGTACGTAACGCAAAAGTGTACCGGAAGCACACCGGCCTGGACCCACATCCCCCAGGCGGTACTGGCCGCCCTGGCCGGGATCTACGCCGCCTGGTACACGGCCTACAGCAGGACCACCGGGCCCTACACCCTGGTGGACACGGCGGCAAAAAACGCCGCGAAAAAGGCGGCAAGGGACCTCGTTCATCCCTTCGTGAACCAGTACCTGAGATTTGACCCGGTAACGGACGAAGACAGGCTGGCCATGGGGATACCGAACAAGGACACCCATCCCACGCCGAAAAAGCCGCCCAAAACCGCCCCCTCGTTTTCGATTGTCCAGTTGGGACCTGGCGTCCTGGGCATTGTGTACCGCGACGGCGAGACAGGCAAAAAGGGTTCAAAGCCCAAGGGGGTAGCGTCGGTCAAGATATGCATGGGGGTTTCCGACGAACCGATTACGGACCAGGAGATGCTCTCCGCGGCAAAGAAGGCCACCAAGTGCCCCTACGTCTGGCGGTTCCGGGAATCGGACAGAGGGAAGAGGGCGTACTTTGCGTGCAAGTGGGAACTGAGTAAACAGGACGGCGAAGGCCCGTGGAGCGAGATTCAGAGTGAGATTATTCCTTAATCCGTCATCCTGACGGATTAAGGAACCGGAGTTTTTGGCAAAGCCAAAAACTCCACCCTGTCCGCCTTTTGGCGGACAGGCCGTACTTACAGCGCCATCCATGGCGCATCTTCGGGTGTGGACCGCTGCGCGGTCAATTCAATTACATGAAAGGAGCACGGCGATGAAAAAGATAGTACTGAAACTGGCGGTTCCGGCGGCGCTTGTCGCGCTGGCGGTTTTGATAGGTATTGGCTGCTCGAATCCGGCGGGAGGCGGGGGGTCTTCCGGTGTGGCGGTAAGCGGGGTAAGCCTTGATCAAACAACGCTTACCCTTGGCGTGGCAAGCGGTACGGAAACCCTGACCGCCACGATAACGCCCGAGGACGCCACGAACAAAAACGTAAGCTGGGAAAGCGATCACGAAGACATCGCTACAGTGAACGATGAAGGAGAAGTAAGCGCCGTGGCGGTTGGTACGGCAATAATTACGGTAACTACCGAAGACGGCGGATACACGGCTACCTGTACCGTAACGGTAGCGGAGTACGGCATAAGTTTGGACCAATCGGGAACCTACACCTTCCAGGAAGCTATTGCAGGTTACGCGGCGCAGACCCCCGTAACCATAACGGTAAGCAACACGGGGGACCAGGCGACCGGGGCTTTGGCGGCGGCGCTTTCGGGGGCCAACGAGAATGACTTCACCCTAAGCACACCGACGATAAGCAGTATTGATGTAGGGGACGATGATAGTTTCACGGTGGTTCCCAACACGGCTCTGGCCGCGGGGACGTATACGGCGACGGTAACGGTAAGCGGCGATAATGATATTTCCTCAACCTTTGATGTGAGCTTTACGGTGGAGGCCGCGGTCTACGACATAAGCTTGGACCAGACGGAACCTTTACCCTTCCCGGCGGTTACCGTGGGTTATGCAGGGACCCCGGCGGCCGCAACCATAACGGTAACCAACGAGGGGAACGTGCCGACCGGGCCCTTGACGGTGGCGCTTACGGGGGACAACGCCGGTTCTTTCACCCTAAGCAAAACAGCGATAGACAGTATTGCGGCAGGTGGAAACGATAGTTTCACGGTGGGTCCCAAACCGGCTCTGGCCGCGGGGACGTATACGGCGACGGTAACGGTAAGCGGCGGCAACGATATTTCCGCGAGCTTTAACGTGAGCTTTACGGTGGAGGCCGCGATCTACGCCATAGGTTTGAGCCAGACGGAGCCTTTAATCTTCCCGGCGGTTACCGTGGGTTACGTGGGGACCCCGGCGGCCGCAACCATAACGGTAACCAACACGGGGAACCTGCCGACCGGGCCCTTAACGGTGGCGCTTACGGGGGCCAACGACACTTCCTTCACCCTAAGTAAAACAGCGATAGACAGTATTGCGGCAGGTGGAAACGATACTTTCACGGTGGTTCCAAAAACGGCTCTGGCCGCGGGGACGTATACGGCGACGGTAACGGTGAGCGGCGGCAACGGCATTTCCGCGGACTTTGAGGTGAGCTTTACGGTAACGGCCTACGCCATAGGTTTGAGCCAGTCGGGAACCTATACCTTTACGGCGGCTCTTGTGGGTTACGGGACGCAGACCCCCGTAACCATAACGGTAACCAACAGCACAGGAAACCAGCCGACCGGGCCCTTGACGGCGGCGCTTACGGGGGCCAACGCCGGTTCCTTCACCCTAAGCAAAACAGCGATAGACAGTATTGCGGCAGGGGGAAACGATAGTTTCACGGTGGGTCCCAAAACGGGGCTGGGTGCGGGGACGTATACGGCAACGGTAACGGTAAGCGGCGGCAACGGCATTTCCGCAACCTTTGATGTGAGCTTTACGGTAGAGCCTGTCTATACCATAAAAGGGACCATTACCAGCAACATGCCGGCCGGTCCGGCAGCGGGCGCGTCCGTACAGCTTAAAAAGGACGGTTTAGATACCGGTTCCGCGGTAAACACGGCGGGGGACGGAAGCTATACCATAAGCGGCGTAGAGGCGGGGAATTACACGATTGAGGTAACCCTTGCGGGTTACACTGCCGGAACGATTTCCCCGGTCAGCGTGGCGGGGGATGTTACGGGCAAAGACCTCAAGCTGCTTAAAACATACAACGGGGCGTTTTTTGTAAAACCCTCGGCAGCGGGGGATGGATCGGGTTCTTCCTGGGCCAACGCTTCGGATGATATCCAGGCCATGATAGCTATAAGCGACGATTACCCGGGCATTAACGAAATATGGGCAGCCGCCGGTACTTATACACCGGCCCATGTTCCGCCGATCGCAAGTCCTACTACAGACCGCGACAGGACCTTTTTGCTGAAAGCGGGGGTAAAGCTCTACGGCGGCTTCGCGGGAACCGAAGCAGCACTATCTCAGCGCAACCCGGCAGCCAACGTAAGCGTTTTAAGCGGCGATTTTGATAGTGATGACGGCGGCAATGCCATGGATGGTTTTACCGGCATGGATGAAAACGCGTATCACGTGGTACTGGGGGTAAATATACCGGATGACGGAGAGACCGTTCTGGACGGTTTTACCATAAGCGGGGGAAACGCGGATACGAATAGCTTTATCCCTGTAGACGGTAAAGCTATTTACCGTGACTACGGCGGCGGCATGTTCAACTCCGGCTCCTCGCCGGTTCTAACCAACGTAACCATTTCGGGGAATCAGGCAACAGACTGGGGCGGCGGCATGTACAACTCCACCTCCTCACCGGTTCTGACCAACGTAACCATTTCGGGGAATAAGGCAGTAGCCGGCGGCGGCATGGACAACTCCACCTCCTCGCCGGTTCTGACCAACGTAACCATTTCGGGGAATCAGGCAAACAACTTCGGCGGCGGCATGTTCAACCAAAACAGCTCCTCGCCCAAAATCCGCAACAGCATTATCTGGGGAAACGGAACGAATAATGTTATTAACAGCGGCGGGACTCCTTCCTACACCTACAGTCTGGTTGAAGCTCTGAATCCTTCCGGTTCAGAGGATGGCGGGGGCAACCTGGATGGTACATCTGCCGGGAATAATCCCCTGTTTGCGGACCCCAGGCTTCCCGCGTTGTCTACAGAGGGCGACTATAGGTTACAGGCAGGCAGTCCCGTTATCGACGCGGGCAGTAACAGCTTTTACACCGCGGGGCAGGATCCCGACCTTTCCGCCATTACCACCGACCGCGACGGTAATGGGCGCTTTAACGGCGCCGCGGCGGACATGGGGGCATACGAGTCACAGTAAGGGTAAAATCCCGCTTTATACTTTGCGGTAAAAAGCGGGAACTTTTAAGGAGATTTGACATGGACGCGGAACGCTACAAAACGCTTAAAAAAATCCTTGGCGCCTGGGGCAGTGCTTTTGAAGAAAACGTTTATGCCGAACTTGGAATAGACAAACCGTCAGCGCGTCCAGCATGACCCTTGCCGCCGGTAAAGTAGGGCGCGCACCGGGGAAACCCCCAGGACGACGCTGGGGCCATACGCCCCGGTAGGGGGTAGGCGCAGGACCCTGGGCTGCGCCGCAGGGGGGCGCGGCGTGTATGCCGCAATACTAAAAGACAGTGTTGAAATGCGCCCCCCTCCTTGGGTGGACAGCAAACTGATATGCCGCCAAAAAAGGCCGGGCATGTATCTTATTTTTCATAGTGGGTTTTGCATTGAGCTATTATGATCGTATTGTTCTCGATTCGATAAACGAGACGATTTTTTTCATCAATCCGTCTGCTCCAATAGCCCTGATATTCGTGTTTTAACGGTTCCGGTCTGCCGATATCGTCAAAAGGGGTACTGTCAATATCTTTGATAAGCTGATTGATTCGTTTAAAAGTCTTCCTGTCCTGGGTCTGCCAGTATAGATAGTCGTCCCACGCTTCATCATGCCAGCTTTTGGTCATCATCCGTCCCGATAAGTTCGTGGGGGGTATGCTTTCCGGCTTGTATGTCGGCCATGACCTGTTTCAAATAAGCCTGATTCGTTTCACTCCAAAAAGGATCTTCCTGTGCCGCAATCTCGAAAGGTATTTTTCGCTCCCGAATAACGGTTTTCGCGAACACCGTTATGGCCGTTGTGGTATTCATGCCAAACTCATTACACAGAGAGTCAAACTGTTTTTTTAAATTTTCATCCATACGGACACTTAAAATTGTCTGTCCCATAGGCATAACGTAGTACACCATTCAGCTTCTGTCAATACACTGTAGGTGTAATAGTCATCCCACTTTTGAGTGGAGTGCCATTAACACACGAGTACCGGGCCTCCACACCGGACTAAGGCAGAAAGGACGGTTCCGGGGTAATTTCCCTCCGTATCATTTCACCGATGATTTCCGAGGGACTGTGATGCGTGGCGGCGGCTTTGGCCTGAAGGTAGGCCGCGGCCACCGGATCGAGGGAGACCATGGTAAAACCTTTGCGGGTCAAAAAGCCGTGTTTACTGGTGTCTATTTCCGGGGTAGTGCGCGTCCAGAGTTCGTCCAGGGCATCCGCTTCTTCGTCGGTCATTTCCCTGCCTGTTCTACAGCCATTTCCCGGTGTACCAACTCGGCGATAATTTCAGCGGGGGTTTTATGGGCGGCTTCGGCATGAGCGGCAATCACACGGCTGGTTTCAGGGTCGAGTTTTACCGACATACCATATTTGCGGGCAAAATAACCCGGTTTGCTTAAATCCGGCATAATGGTGTTTCTGGTGTAATACTCATCCCAATATTCGGCTTCCTGGTCTGTCATGAGCTTAGATTGTACCGCCCTTCATACGGTGCGGCAAGCGGACGCATGGGTATCGGGCCACCGTTTGGGGGGTAGCGGGAGACTTGGGAAGCAAGGCTCCCGCGTAGGGGGGCCGGGCGCTCAGGAGGCTTTTTGCCAACGGCAGGTGAGGAAACAGGCCCCCCTTCAAGAATACCCGGCGCTGTTTTCACACCGCTTCCGGCAAACAGTCAAATTTTACCCGAAAAAGCGCTTGCATTTTGTAAGACACTGTATTAGCATATCTTTGTGGATAATGAGTTAAGATTTGTATGGGATGAAAATAAAAACAGAGAAAATCTAAAAAAGCACGGAATTGATTTTAATACGGCGATATTTGTATTTAACGATCCCAATTATGTAAAGATTTATGACGCAGTACATAGTATCAACGAAGAACGATGGAATATTATAGGAATGGTATATGATGTTGTTTTGTTTGTAGTTGAAACCGAAATAGCAGACAATGTAATACGGATTATATCGGCCCGGAAGGCAAACAGAAATGAAAGGGAGAACTATAATGGAAAAAACAGTCTATCATAAGATGCCCAAAAAAATATCAAAAAAAGGACTTAAACAACTGGAAAGTCTCAGGCAGATGAATGATGATGTTATTGATTATAGTGACGCTCCACCGCTGAATAAGAAGCAACTGGATGAGGTGGCGCGTATTGTCAGAGAAAGGAAGGAACGGATGCCTTCAATAACATTGCGGCTTCCCTCACCAATTCTTGAAAAATATAAAGAACTGGGAAAAGGATATACCAGTGTTATGGCGCATGTATTGTGTGAATATATACAAGAACATAGTCAAATGTAAGAAGAGATAGCGCAAAGCCGCCCGGTCTCCGTTTGGGCGGCGGACACTTCAGCCCGTAGTTGCTGGTTTCGCGTTTTTTTGCTATGCCTATAGGGGTATGGAAAAATTTGCCGATGAGGCGCTTATAGAGGTTTCCTCGGGCCGGGGGGGCAATGGCTGCGTGGCTTTCAGGCGGGAAAAATATGTGCCAAAGGGCGGGCCTTCGGGGGGCGACGGGGGCAGGGGCGGCGACGTGGTCTTTGTCATACGGCGCAACCTTCGTACCCTGTCCCATCTCAGGCACAAGAGGCATTTCAGGGCGGAAAACGGCCACGACGGCGAGGGCCGGGAGCGCTACGGCAAAAACGGCGGGGACGTGGTTATACCCCTGCCCCCCGGGTCTGTGCTTAAAGAGGCTGATTCGGGCGCGCTGATACGGGATTTCGGCAGGGATGAGGCTTCCTTTGTTTTTCTTAAAGGCGGTTCGGGCGGCTGGGGCAATGTGCATTTCAAGTCTTCGGTAAACCAGGCGCCCCGCAAGGCCCTGCCCGGCAAGGACGGCGAAAACCGCCTTGTCAGGGTTGAACTCCAGATTATGGCCGACATAGGCTTTGTCGGTTTTCCCAATGCCGGTAAATCCTCGCTGCTTGAGCGTTTTACCAATGCCAGGCCCAAAATAGCCCCTTATCCTTTTACCACGAAGATTCCCAATCTCGGGGTTCTCAATACGTCCCGGACAGACGAGGACATAATTCTTGCCGATATACCGGGCCTTATCGAAGGGGCCTCACAGGGCGCGGGTTTGGGCCTGCGCTTCCTCAAGCATATTTCCCGCACCAGGGCCCTGCTTTTTCTCATTGACCTTTCCTCGGATACCTGTCTTTCCGCCTTTGATTCGCTCTTAAAAGAGCTTTCGTCCTTTTCCCAGGAACTTGCCGCGCGGAAGCGGGTTATTGTGGGGACCAAACTTGATCTTGAAGGAACAGGGGAGCGTCTTGCTGAACTGGAAGAGCGCTATCCGGGCGAGGCTGTACTGGGGATCTCCGTTTTCTCAGGGGCCGGCCTTGCGGAGCTTGCCTCCCGCATCACGCTTCTGGCGTCGGATTCCGGCGAAAACGCCGGGGAAGGCGGGCATACAGGGGGAAGCGGGGAGTGAGGCTGGCTATCCTTGGGGGGAGCTTTAATCCCGTCCACATGGGCCATCTCCTTCTGGCCGACGCGGTGCTTTCTTCCCTTCTCTACGACCGTATCATGCTGATACCCGCTTTTCAGTCTCCCCTAAAGGATGAATCAAGGGGGGCGGGTCCCAAAGACCGGCTTGATATGCTTCTTGCTTCTGTCAGCGCCGATCCGCGTTTTGGCGTTGATGACTGCGAACTCAGGCGCGAGGGGATTTCCTATACCATAGACACGGTGAAAGATATTGCCAGGCGTTACTGTCCCGATGGGCGTCTGGGCCTCATCCTGGGTGATGATTTGGCCGCGAATTTTCACCGGTGGAAGGGGGCCGAAGAGCTTGCTTCCTCTACCGACATCATTGTCGCCCACAGGACCTCAAAGGAAGAGCTTCCCTTTCCCTATGCCCACACGAGGCTTGAAAACCCCGTAATCGAGATTTCTTCCGGTTCTGTAAGGGAAAAAATTCAGGGCGGGCGGGGATGGGAATACCTTGTTCCTCCGGGGGCACGTTGTATTATTCAGGACCGCGCCCTGTACGGCGTACAGCGCGCCGCGGGCGGGGAGGGCGTTTGGGGCGCCGCCTTCCGTCTTGAAGGCGAACTGGCCCGTCTTGCCGGCGCAAAGCGCTTTATTCATTCCCGCAATACGGCCCTTATGGCCAGGGACCTTGCCCTGGTTTACGGCCTTGCCCCGGACAAAGCCTACCTTGCCGGCATAAGCCACGATATATGCAAGTCCTTCCCTTCCGGGGAATTGCGGCGCATGGCCCTCAGGGACGGAAAGGGCCTTTCCCGGCTGGAAAAAAAGAATCCCGCCCTTCTCCACGGCAGGGCAGGGGCGGTATACTTACAGGAGCGCTGCCGTATTACGGACGACAGCATCCTTGAGGCCGTGGCGGTTCATACAACCGGCTCGGAGTATATGGGGCCCCTTGCCAGGGTGCTTTATATTGCCGACAAACTTGAATGGGGCAGGGAGAACGCCGGGGATCTGCGGAGTCTCCTGGACAGGCGGCCCCTTCCTGATCTGGATGAACTTTTCGCTTCGGTGCTGAACGACAGCGTGGCCTATCTGGATTCCAGGGAAATAACCGTTTCCGGGAGTACCAGACGCCTGCTCGCTCTTATGGGCAAAAAAGGAAAATGATGAAACGGAAGCAGATAGACGCCAGTATTTTCCTCCTCGCGGTCATTGTCGCGCTCCTTGCCGGAGGGACGGTGTTTACCGTTTTTGTACTTCGCGAAGACCCCGCGGGAGAGGTTTTTTCGGGCGACAGGGTAATCAACAGTCTTTTTATTCTGGAAAAGGACCGGAAACCGTTAAGTTCCTATGTACTCATGTACTATCCTTCCACAAGGCGGGCGGCGGTTTTTGACGTGCCCGGCGAAGTGGGGCTCATCATACAGCGCATTAACCGGGTGGACCGCATTGACACGGTATACAGCCCCCAGCGAATAGAGTCCTTTGTTGATGAGGTTGAACGGCTTTTGGGCATTGAGATTAATTTTTACTTTTCCATAACGCTTGAGGGCCTCGGCAAAATCGTGGACCTTGTGGAAGGCGTCGATGTGGTCATCCCCTCCAGGGTGGATCTGCCTCTGGAAACGCCGCCCCTGCTTTTTCCCTCGGGCCGGGTCATGCTTGACGGCGAAAAGGCCGTTTCCTACGCGGGGTATTTCCTTGCCGAAGAAGATACCGATATTGTCAACGCCCGCCGCCAGCGTTTCTTTTTGAGCTTCCTCAGGCGTCTTGGCGAACAGAACGAATACCTTAAAATGAAGCCGGTATACAGGACCTTCCACAGCCTCATGCGGAGCAACGCCAATACCAGGATACGGACCAGGCTCTTTGACGAACTGGTGAATCTGGATACCGATCAGGCCGGCGTACAGGCCGTGGCGGGGACCGTCAGGGAGGTTTCGGGCCAGATGCTGATACTGCCCTATTATGACGGCAGCCTCATCAAGGACATGGTGCGCCAGAGCCTGTCGGGCCTTACCCGGGATACCGACGGAACCCTTGCCGGGCGTATATTCACCGTGGAAATCCTCAACGGAACGGCGACCGCGGGGCTGGCCCGGCGCACCGCCGATCTGCTCCAGGGCTTCGGCTATGACGTGATTGCCGTAAACAACGCCGACACAAGCGATTATGAAAGAACCGAAATCATTGACCGCTCAGGCTATGAGGATATGGTAACTACCTTTGCCGGAATCATACGCTGCGAAAACATACGTTCCGAAGCGGCGGATATGGAGAATCTTGACAGCCAGAATGTTGACTACAAGGCTGATTTTACGCTGATAATCGGAAGGGACTTTAATGGCAGATATGTTATCAACCAGTAACCCCGGCCTGGCCCTGGAACTTGGCGGGCTTCTTGCCGGACACAGCGCGGGCGATGTAACGGTCATGGATATGCGGAGCCTCAATATATGGACGGATTTTTTTATCGTAGCGACGGCAAACAGCTTTGTTCACATGCAGGGACTTACACGGCATATCGGGGAATTCTGCGCCGGGAAGGGGGTCGAAATTCTCCACCGCCGCCGGAAAACGCAGAATGATGATGAATGGAATCTTATGGATCTGGGAACTACGGTGGTTCACCTTATGACCGCCAAAGCCCGTTCCTTTTATGAGTTGGAACGGCTTTGGAGCGAAGCGCCGGTCATCTATTCGTCAAAATCGTCGTAATCCACGTCTTCTTCGTAATCAAAGTCGTCTTCGTCATCGTCAAAATCATCGTCGTCATCGTCAAAATCGTCGTCTTCAAAATCATCATCTTCAAAGTCGTCATCCATGTCGTCAAAATCATCCTCTTCATCATCCGCGTCGTCATCCTCATCATCATCGTCGTCAAAAACCATGAAAGGATAGGGAAGGGATTCGTATTGTCCTTCGCTTACGGGTATGAGGCTGAGTTCATCTTCATTGCAGATAATTTCATCCTGAACCATGGTGTTACTCCATTTGGACTTGATCTGGGCTATTCCGGACCTTTAACCGGGATACACATATATCTCTGAAAAACATAAGGAGAGTTTCTATATCTGTCAACAGGTTTCCGCCGATTTTACGCTATTTTTTCGGGGGAAACCTTGGAGCGCGGAACAGGGTCAAAATGGCTGCCAACAGACCTATTTACAAAAATAATCAGTTGGTTATAATCAAATTTCCATAATGCCTTCCGTCCTTACCATAGAAGCGCCGTGTAAAATAAACCTGCATTTGCGGGTTTTGGGACGGCGGGAAGACGGTTTTCATGACCTGGAAAGCCTTTTTTTGGCTCTTTCCTGGGGCGATACCCTTACTTTTGAGGTGAAATCCGGCGAAGGGGGCTGCGAAGTCCTTATGGACAGGGCGCTTCCCCCCGGCGGGAACCTTGTCGAAAAGGCCGTGGGGGCGTTCAGGGAGGCTACGGGCTTTAACCGTTCCCTGCGCATACGGCTTGTCAAGCGCCTTCCCCTGGGGGCGGGGCTTGGCGGCGGGTCTTCCGACGCCGCCGCGGTTCTCAGGGCCCTTGCCGTACTGGGCGGGATTGCTGTGGACGCTGAGGCGCTCAACAAAATGGCCCTGGGCCTGGGCAGCGACGTGCCTTTTTTCCTTGGCACGGGGGCCGCCTTTGTATCGGGCCGCGGCGGGTTTTTGGAGCCTGTGGAGCCGCCTGGGGGAATCTGGATAGTGCTGGTCAAACCGGGCTTTTCCAGTTCGACCCCGGAGGCCTTTGCCCTTTTGGACCGGGTACGGTCCGGCGCGGGCAGGGCGGAAACCGGGCCTTCCAAAGAGGACCTTGTCAGGGCCCTGGGAGAAGGGCCTGAGACCTGGCCCTTTACGAATGATTTTTTACCGCTCTTTATTGAGCATGGCCCCCCGGAAGAAGGGGCCGTATATTCCCGGCTTATGGGGGATTTTAAGCGCCTGGGAGCGGCTTTTGCCGGTCTTTCAGGTTCAGGGTCCACCTGTTTCGGGGTTTTTAAGGAGAAGGAGGCGGCAGAGAGGGCGGAAAAAGCATTGCGTTCCCCATGGAATCTGGTTAAAACAACATTTCCCTTGCGTATAGAGAAATCGGGTATTAAGATATAGTAAGAACCAGGACCAAAAAAGGAGAACGCCATGGAGATTACCGACATCAGAGTCCGAAAAGTGGCCGGTGAGGGAAAACTGCGGGCCTATGTAACGGTTACATTTGATGACTGCTTTGTGGTTCATAATGTAAAGATAATTGAAGGAAAAAGCGGTGTTTTTATCGCTATGCCGAGCCGGAAAACCAGGGCCGGAGAGTATAAGGATGTAGCTCATCCCATACACCCCGATTTTCGCGCCGAGCTGCAAAAAAAGATTCTGGACAAGTACGATTCGGGGAACGTTCAGGATGATCCTTCGGTTGATGTATAGAACCATTCGCCGTCCGCAGCCCCGGATTTCGGGGCTGTAGAGTATCAATAGCCGGTTTCATCTAAGCGCCGGTCCGCACCGGCCGGGTTTTGAAACCGGCTCCGCTTTAAGTAAAAAAATTTCATTGGGGCTTTCCCGAAATTTCAAATTTTGGGAATAGCTGTATTGGATTTGTCGATTGGGACGTAGGCAAGTGGTAAGCCACCGGGTTTTGGCTCCGGCATGCGCAGGTTCGACCCCTGCCGTCCCAGTAACGCGCCTCCCGGAGGACGCCATATAACAGGAGTTAATACATGAGTCAGGTAGTTTTCGCGGCCCGAAACAGGGCCGGTACCGGATCGGGGAAAGCCGGCCGCATACGGCGTTCAGGCCGCATCCCGGCGGTGATGTACGGACATTCGGGAACTTCGGTTGCCCTGGATCTGGATGCCCAGGAATTTTCAGGCGGCATCAAGGGGATTTCCGAAAGTACCATTGTGCGCCTTGAGATTGACGGCAAGGTTCACGAGGCGTTTGTCAAGGATACCCAGAGGAACATCCTCGACGGGAAAATCCTCCATGTGGATTTTTACGAGATTGATCAGAATACCCAGGTCCGCGCCAGAGTGCCCGTGCATCTTTCGGGGAACGCCATCGGCGTCAGGGAAGGCGGCATCCTGGAATTCCCGCTTCACGAAGTGGAACTGGAGTGCCTGCCCAGGTATCTTCCCGAAAGTGTCAGCGTTGACGTTTCGGAACTCAAGGTGAATCAGTCCATCCATGTGCGGGATATTGTTTTTGCCGAAGGTATACGGGTTCTTTCCAACGGCGATCAGGTCGTGGCCCTGGTGAAATTCGCCAAGGCTGAGGCCGCCCCCGCCGAAGAAGCCGCCGCTCCCGCCGAAGGAACAGCCGCCCCCGCCGAAGGCGCGGCCCCGGCAGCCGCTCCGGGCAAGACCGCCGCCGCGAAGGAGCAAAAGTAGGCGCGAACCGCCGTTATGAACACTTTCGAATCAGAGCTGGCGCGCAACCTGGGCGTGTGGCCCAGGGGAACGGTCTTTTTGGCGGCTGTTTCCGGCGGCGCCGACTCCACAGCCATGCTGGCCGGCCTGTCCTCCCTGCGAGAGGACAGGGGCTTTGCGTTGCGCTGTATTCATGTTAATCACGGCATACGTTCCCCAAAAGAAAACAGCTTTGATGAGGAGGCCGTCAGGTCCCTGTGCGGGATTTTTCACCTGCCCTGTACGGTAGCCAGGGTGCGGCAGGGCCTCATAGCCCGGAAAGCCGGCTTTTGGGGCGAGGGCCTTGAGGCCGCTGCCCGGAAATTCCGCCATGCCGCCCTGCGCCGCGAGGCCCTCCGTCATGGCGCGGCCCGCGTCCTTATTGCCCATACCCGCGATGATTCGCTCGAAAAGGTCCTTATGGCCATGCTCCGGGGCGGGGGTCCTTCCGCCCTGGCCGGTATGCCGCCCGAAAAAGGCCGCATACTCAGGCCCCTCATAACGCTTACCCGTTCCCAGGTCCTTGA
>JAISCK010000110.1 GCA_031265635.1 Spirochaetaceae bacterium | reverse complement strand
TGAAAGGGCTGATTTTTCCGGTCCCCGCCAAAGCGGCGCGCCTTTTTTTCCCTAGCCATCGGCAGCCCTCCTCCGCCCCGCGAGACGGGCAAGGAGCGAATACAAAAGTATCAGCGCGGCGGCAAGGCCAAAGATAAGGGCGCTGACAAAGGGCCGGGGGATGCCGCTTTCAATATATGCATCGAGAATCTCAAGAACTTCCCGCGAATTGATAAAGGTCTCAAAGGCCAGCGCCCCCCTGAAAACCAGGGCGCCGATGAACACATTGGCAAGGGGCCATACGCTTATTTTGAAGAGAAAGCCCAGCGAACAGAGGAAAAGGCATACCGAGGCAAGATAGGCGATAAAATAATGAAAACCCCCGGCAAGGAGGCTTTCATAACGGGCGCCGGCTATGGAAAAATCAAGGAATATGCTCCGCAGGAAATACGGCAGCGGGGCATTGAACGCGGCGGGCGGCAGCGGCAGGGCCTGGTTTTCCGGCCCCACCGGGAGGCTTTGATAGAGCAGCTCCTGCTCCGGTATAGAGACAACCCTGGCGCCCTTTTCCTGTCCGGGGCTTTCCAGAAGCACCATGGAAATATTCCCCTGGGAAAGAATCAGCCCCGGAGAACCAAGGGTACGCGGCGTGTCCGTCCGGGTCATGGCGTCAAAGCGGTCCGCCCTTACGGTTCCCAGATAGAGGGCGCCGGAAGCCGCAACAACCAGAAGAAAAAGGCAGACCAGGCTCAGGGGAAAGGGAAGTCCCCGCCTTGCCGCGTAACTCAGGGTTAAAAGCACCGTAATATAGACCGCTCCCGGAATACAGGCCCGCAGCGAGGCCAGAAGCGCGGGAAGCATGGCTATGGAAAGGGCGGGAATATGGGCCGCCCCGTCAAGCCACTTGTCCATAAAGATACACAATGAGAACAAAACTATTGTTATGATAAAACAAAGGGTGAAAAATAAAATAAGCCGCGCCAACCCTTTCACAAAATCAGCCTAACACGGGTCAAGACGGTTTGCAAGGCGTTACGGCTGTTCTTTGCAATTATACACAACTTATACACAACATGAGGGTACGCGGCGAAACGCATGCCTTTTCCCCTTATCTTTAAATCTTGTCCCTTTTTATGATTTTATGTATATAATTCCACAATTTTATCGTGATATTTCTTTATAAAAACAGTAGTTGCTTAAAATAGTACAAAAATGATGAAAAGCCTGAAAGCTCCGTTTAGTCCAAATTTTCCAGTTTGTGAATTTATTCCGCATCTTAACATATTTTCCACAGATACTGCACAATTCATGGTTCATTTTGAAACATATAGCCAAAACCCCTGACCGTGCGGATAAGCTCTTCGTCAGCGCCGAGTTTTCTGAACTGCCTCCTCAGCCGGGATACGGCCATATCAGGCATACGGGATCTGTGGTCAAGGTCGGGCCAGATCAAATCCCGCAGCGCCGCCCTGGACACCGCCTCGCCCCGGTGGTACAGAAGCGTCTCCAGAAAGCGCGCGTCCTCAAATCCGAGCGTTACCCTGCCCTTCTTCCCTTTCAGGCTGAGTCCCGAAAACTCCAGGCAGGAAAAGCGCCGGTTCCGGCTGTACAGAAGGCGGGAAACGCGGGCTGTAAGTTCTTTGGTAATAAGGGGGCTGATAAGAAAATCAGCGGCGCCGAGGCTGAAAGCCCTTTCCATCTCCGAAACCGGGCCGCAGATCACTACCGGAACCGAAGACCCGAGGCCGGGCAGCATATCCAGGGCAGCGGGGGCAAAGAGAAGGAGGGCGGCGCGGAGCGGCCACATCCGGGGCAATGCGTCAATTATGCGCAGGGGAAAAGGGCAGCCGCTCCGCTCCAGACGCCGCCTGAGCGCGCTGTCCGGGCCATAGACAAATAAAACAGGTTCCTGCCGCTCAACCATAGATGCCGCCCCTGTGAGGGGCTTAGGTTTTATCCGGCAGGGCCTTCATTTTTTCTTTTAAGTCGGCCAGAAGTTTATCAGCCGACGCGTCTGATTTTTCAAGTTCGGCAAAACGCTTTTCCAGGCCCGAATCGGACGAAAGGTCAGCCAGCTCTTTGGAAGCCTCTGCCTGGGCTTCCATCTGGTCCACCTTGGCCGCCATACGGTCAAAGGTCTCAAAGGCCGCCTTGTTCCCTGTCATGCCGGACATGGTGGCCTGGATTTTCTGCTGGGCCTCGGCCCGTTTTGCCCTGGCAACGAGGAGGTTCTTTTTGCGCTGGGCCTCTTCAATTTTGTTCTGTAATTCCTTGAGGGCTTCTTTGAGGCTGTTTACCGACGCTTTCTGGGCGTCCCACTGCTTCCTGTATTCAAGATACTGGCCGTCATATTCCTGCTTGCGGAGCAGGGCTTCTTTGGCAAGGTCATCCTCGCCGGCGCGGACCGCCACGGTAGCCTTGCGTTCCCATTCTTCCGCCTGCTCAAACTGGTTCTGGGTTTCCCGTTCAAGTTTCTTTTCATCGGCCATGGCAAAAGCCACGGCTTTTTTGGATTCCAGCAACTGCTCGTTCATATCGATGAGAATCTGGTTGAGCATTTTTTCCGGCTTTTCGGCCTTGCTGATAGCGTCGTTTATGTTGGAAGAAAAGAGGGTTTTAAGCCTCGCAAAAATTCCCACCGGTTCTGCCTCCTAGAGAATAAAAGCCTTTACCGGCGCCCGGAAAGCGCCGGATTACTGAACCTGGATGCGAAAAGGCTGTTCTCCTATCCGAGGAAGACCTGCCCGGCGTTATCAATCGCAAGGATGGTCTTACACTCGGAACAGCGAAAACGGCCGGCCTTGGTTGCTTTGAGTTTCTTTGAGCAGATGGGACAGGAAAATATCTTGGGGAACATCGTACTTTTTTCGCCGGAAGAGCCGGTACGGAAAAAGTCTATTGAATCGTCAAGGTTGTCCTTAATATTGAAAAACTGGGAGAAACCCAAGAGCTGGAATACTTCGTATACTTTGGGCTGGATTTCCAGTAATACCAGATCCCCGCCCCTTGGTTTGGCGGATTTCAGGAAAGCGGTAAATGAACCGATACCGGTTGAGGATACATAGTTAAGCCCGCCGCACTGAAAAATAAGTCTGATAAATCCGGCTTCTATAGCCTTGGCGACCCGCTTCTGGAAATAGTTGGAGTTATAGGTATCTATGTACCCTGTCAGATAGAGAACAAGACACCCTTCAACTTCAGCAATTTTCTGAAGCTTGATTTTAAGGCTCTCATCTTTTTCATCGTCAAAACCGGGGACGATATCGTTATTAGTCATTGTACTCCCTTCATCCTTAATCCCGCTCCAGAGGGGATGAGGCTATTATAACCCATTACAGTATCGGTAATCAATACACCTCTATATTATTATTTCATTCAATTTTTGTCAAATACTCCATAAAAAAATGGGTATTTTTACAAAATCAAACCTCCGTCAATGGGAATCACCGCCCCGTTAAGGCCGGGATGAGCCATAAGGTCTACTCCCGCCCTGGCGATTTCTCCGGGGCTTGGCCCCGGAACACCCGGATAATGGGCCCGGTTATAAGCCTTTGCCTCCTCCCCCGAATATTCGGTATCGGTAAGGCCCGGACAAAGGACATTACAGCTTACCCCGAAAGGGCCCCCCCGCCTGGCAGCGGACCGCGCCACCACTCCCAAAGCGGTTTTGGCGGCGCTGTATACCGGCGTAGTGGTAAAACCCCGCACCGCCGCTGTATCGGTCCCGCCAAAAACAAGAATGCGGCCCCATCTTTTTTCTATCATACCACATAATACAGATGAAATCAGGATTCCAGGCAAAATTATGTTGAAATTTGTTAAAAAAATCCAGTCCCCTGCGTTCATACGCTCAAGAGGGCCCTGTCTGAAGGGTCCCCAGGCTATAACCAGAATGTCGGGGTCAGGAACGCGCTCCAAAAGGGCCCTGGCCCCGGTTTCAGGGTCGTGTATGGCATAGAGAAAGCCCTCGGCCTTACCCCCTTCCCCGCGTATGGCCCGGAGGGTCTTTTCGAGCCTTTCTTGGGACGAAGCGCCGTGAACCCAGACCTCGGCCCCGGCGCGGCCCAGTTCGCGGGAAAGCGCGCCGCCTATGCCGCCGCTTCCCCCGACGACCAGGGCTTTTTTGCCGGAAAAAAGCCGGGCTGTATGGGCATCGGATACCGCGTCAGCCGCGCCGTGTACGCCAGGGGCGCCGGGCGCGGCCTGGTTTTTGCCGCCTTTCATACCTTCAAATTATAACAGAATTCCGGCTATTATGGGATATGGTTCTTGAAGATATACGCATTGTGCTTTCCCGGCCTGAAGAAGCGGGAAATGTGGGCGCTGTATGCCGGGCCATGAAGAATATGGGGCTCAGGCGGCTCCGCATTGCCGGCGTAAAAATGCCGGGGAAGGGCAGCGCCGGGGGCCTCAGCGGGGAAGTCATTCTTGCCAGGGCGGTCCATGCCGGGGAAATCTGGGAAAAGGCCGAATTTTTCGGCACCCTTGAGGAGGCGCTTGCCGACTGTACCTTGGTCATAGGGACTACCCGCCGCACGGGCAAACACCGCAAAAGTTTCCCCCTTACCCCCGCCGAGGCCGCCGCGTGCCTTGCGGAGCGGACAGGCAGGGCCGCCCTGGTGTTCGGCAATGAACGGACCGGCCTTGAAGGGGAAGAACTTGACCTTTGTTCCCTGGCTTCGTACATTCCCTCTGACGACAGCTTCCCGTCCCTTAATCTTTCCCATGCCCTGCAAATTTACGCCTACGAACTCTTCCTGCGCCTGGGCCCCTCTCAGAACCGTGTACCCGGCGAGGACGGGGGCAGCCGCTGGGAACCCCTGGAACGGGAAGCGCTGGACAGGCTGGTTGCCTCCGTTACCGCTTCCCTCAAGGAACTGGGTTTTTACAAGCAGCGCGGCAGGGAAGAGCAGGAGCGTTTTTTCCGCGATATTTTTTCCAGGGCGGGAATTACCATCAGCGAAGGCCACTATCTGGAAAGGCTTTTCAGGAAGGCGGCAAAGCTCGGAAACAAAGGCTTGTAAGATGCCCTGCCGGGTTACAGGAAAAGCCCAATGCCGCGCTTTATAGCCGTATATGTTTACTTTGTATAACGCCGTCCTGGGCCAAAAGCTGGGCGCGGTACACGCAGTTTCTGAGCTGCCTGATATTGCCCGGCCAGCTTTGCCTCATGAGCAGGCCCAGGGCTTCTTCCGAAATCTCCCGGCTCAGGAGGGCGTCCTCATAGGGAACATTGAGAAAGCAGGATACCAGTTCGGGGATGTCCTCCGGGTGGGAACGAAGGGAGGGGATTCTGATGGTAAGACCTTCGATACGGTACAAAAGGTCCTCCCTGAACCTGCCCTCGGCAATGAGCCTGCTAAGGTCCTGGTTGGTGGCGCTGATAAGCCTGCAATCGGTCTGAAAGACCTCGCCGCTTCCCAGGGGACGGACGGCCCCGTCTTCAATCACTCTGAGTATGCTTGCCTGAATGGCCCTGGGGGCGTCGCCTATTTCATCAATAAAAAGGCTGCCCTTGTCGGCAAGAACAAAGCAGCCCTTTTGTTCCCGCGCGTCGGTATAGGCTCCGGCGGTACAGCCGAACAATTCGCTTGCCACCAGGGTTTCGGGTATGCTGGCTATGTTCCGCACCACATAGGGACCCCTGACCCGGCGGGAAGCGGCATGTATGGCTCTGGCGGCCAGGTCCTTGCCGGTCCCGCTCTCCCCCAGAAGAAGTACCGGCATGGAACTTATCGCGTATGAGGCGATTTCTTCCCTGAGCCGCCGCATGAGCGGGGAAGAACCGGCCAGTACCGGCGCCCCCGCTGACCCCGTGTTTTCCGGGGGTTTTGGCGCTGCCCTTGACCGCCTTTCATCCTGAATTATTATGTCAACACGGCGGCGGAGCAGGGCAAAACTGTAGGGTTTGGCGACAAAATCCCTGGCGCCGTTTTGCAGGGCCCTGACAACCATGATGGGGTCGGCATAGGCCGAGAGCATGAGTACCGGCGGCGGCGCAGGCAGGCTCTGTATGTCGGTAAGTATATCAAAGCCGTCTTCCCCGTTGAGGTGTATATCAAGAATAACCACCTGGGGATGTTCTTTTTGAATCAGCAAAAGCGCTTCCTCCCTGCCGCTGCAGGAAAGTACCCTGAAATGGTCCTGAAACTGGAGCGAGAGATTCTGCAATTCTTCCCTTATGTCATCGATGCACAGCATTGAACGCACAGGCAGACCTCCGTTTGGCAACGGGAAAGTCTATTTTACAAAGAGACGGTAGAAAAGGAGAAGTAGTTTGTAGTAAAAATAAGGAAAAATCCTGAACAGCAAAAGAGGATTACGGGCGCAGAATCCCATCCATTCCCAGCCGCGCCTGAATACGCCGGGGGAAGGCCGCTTGCGCCGCTCGGCAAAGACATCGAAAAGATCGCTGCACCAGAGCCGCAGCCCCCGGTTAAGCTGGGCGTCACGGCGGGCAAGCCATTTTTCCCTGCCCCGCACACCCTTGGCCACAAGGAGCAGCGACGGAGAAGCCTTGCGTATCGCTTCAAGTATGGTACTTTCGTTCTGGCGCTCAAAATGCCCGGTATAGCGGCCCACAAGGCGGAGTTTGGGAAAGGTCTGGCGTATATTCCTTTCGGCCTTCTGGAGTATGCTTTTTTTGCCCCCCAGGAGGTAAAAGGTATATTCCCGCTTTTCGAGAATATCAAGAAGGCGTATGACAAAATCAAAAGGCATATACCTGACCGGGGTTTTGCCCGTGAGGAACCGGGCCCCGCCGATAAGGCTTTTGGAAATGGGAATCACCAGGGCCGCCTCCTTCACATAGGAGCGGTATTCGCCTTTGGCCCTTGCCCGCAGAAGATCCCAGAGGGAAAGAAGCACTATATTCCCGGCCCTGCCTGTTTTTACCAGTTCATAAATCTTTGCTTCCATTGCTTCAGGCGGAAGTATATCAAGAGGCACTTTTAAGAAATTGATTCGTTCAACATCTGTCCGGACTATTTCAGCGTCCACGATGGATTCTCCAATAAAATGACCCGCACCGCCGCGGCGCAGTACAGAGCCGCGGTTTCGACCCGGAATACCGTATTTCCCAGGGTTACGGGCCTGAATCCCGCGCCGATAAACCGTTCCGCCTCATCAGGGGAAAAACCGCCTTCCGGGCCTATGGCGATGACAACAATGCCGGGATATATACTAAGATAGCTGTGGAGGCTTCCCCGCGCAAGGGGGACATGATGAAAAAACAGCCCCACCGTTCCGGCGCTTTTAAGGGATTCCCAATACAGGAGAACCTCGTCAAGGGAACAGGGTTCCCGCAGCTCTGTCTCCGTCCGGGAACCGCTCTGCTGCCTTGCCTCGCGGATTATGCGCCGCCAGCGCCCGGTCTTTTGGGCCCCGCTCCGGGGCTGTGCGTAAGCTGAAAAAAAAGGCGCCACCTCGCTCAGGGCCCCTTCGGCGGCCTGGCGGACTATGATGTCCATTTTCGCGCTTCGCGGCATAGCCTGAAAAAGAATGATCCTGGCCTCCGGGAGGCCCGCCGCCCCGCCGGGGTCCCGGTCAAGGCAGACGCCGCTAAGGACAGCGCCGTCTTCCGCGTCAACGCGGACCATTACCGGAGCGCCGCCGGGAAGCAGGGCAGGAAAGCTGTCCCCTTTTTTAAGGCGGCGCACCCTGGCAAGGTAGTGGTAGTCTTTTCCTTCAAGATATACCCGCCCTTCCCGGTCAGGAGGAAGGGGCAGCAGGAACTGTTTCACCGCGTTCCCGGCCGTTTCAATCCAGGGAAACCATCAGGAAGCCTTGGCCATATCGTCTTCTTTTTCAGCTTCTTCCTGAAGATCCCTGAGCGTCCTGGTTGTCCTGATAAGCCGGGCATAGCTTCCGTTCCTGAGTATGTCTACCGCGGCCTGAAGCTGGACATCGTAATCAAGGTCGTAAACCGGGGCAATGACCGTGCGGTTCTGCTCGTTGCGGATCAGCCGCCTGAGGAGGGCGCTGTCAATCTGAAAGTCCCGGTTAAGCTCCCGTACCAGCGCGTCAAGCTGGGCCGCTGTGGGGCGGGGATTGTCCTTGACAAATCCGGGAATACGGTTTGACTTTATAAGATTCCCCAGGGCCTCTTCTATCTCCGGCCCGTATTCGGGGAAAGTAACTTCGAGATCAGGCGGTATGCCTATCTTGTCAATATTCACATCGCTGGGCGTATAGTACCGGGCCGTCGTAATCTTGAAACCCGAAACAGCGTCAATGGGAAACACCTGCTGCACCGACCCCTTGCCAAAGGATTTTTCGCCCACAAGATAAGCGCGGCCCCGGTCCTTGAGCGCCCCGGCAACGATTTCCGACGCCGACGCCGACCCCCTGTTGATAAGCACGATAATAGGCACAGAACCCGGCACCGCCGACCCCCGCCGGGCATTGCGGACCATATTCTCCTGGGGAATCCGGGACCTCGTGGACACCACCACGCCGCCGTCCAGGAAAAGATCGCATATACCTATAGCCGCCTCAAGAAGCCCGCCGTAATTATTGCGGAGATCAATCACCAGATTGCGGTAGTTCCGCGACTGGAAAAACTCAATAGCCTCCCGTGAACGGTCCACCGTCATGGGAGTAAAGGTGAGGATTTTAAGATAGCCAATGTCGCCTATCATGTCGAACTTAACCGTAGGAACCTCAATGACCGCCCGCACCAGCGCCACAGGGAACTCAAGCCGTTCTCCCCTGCGTATAACAAGATTAACCTGCACCCCGACCTCGCCCCTGAGCCGGGCAAGCACCTCGTCCATAGTCAGCTTGTCGGTAGTTTCACCATTGATGGATATGATAAGATCGCCGGGATTAATACCCGCCCGCCAGCCCGGAGTATCCTCGATAGGAGACGCCACCTCGACATACGGAGGAGCGCCGCCGGGCCCCTCGCCCACCGGCTTGGAAATATACAGCCCCACCCCGCCGAAACTCCCCTGGGTAGTCTCGCTGAGATCGGCCATCTCGGCCTCCGAAAGAAACACCGAATGTACATCGCCCAGCGCCTCGAACATACCCCGCATAGCCCCTTCGTAAAGAGCCTGGGGGTCAGGCTCGTCCACAAAACGGCGCTGGATAAAGTCGAACACATTTTGCATAACGGAAAGATAGCGCTTGCTGTCCGCCTCGCGGCTCTGCGCCTCCGCGTGGGACGCCGACAC
>JAISCK010000090.1 GCA_031265635.1 Spirochaetaceae bacterium | reverse complement strand
GGGAGCGGCGATCTTTTCCTTACCAGCGGCGACGAAGCCATTCTTGCCGAAATAGGCGCGGCCAAACCGCTTGAGAAATTGATACGGAAAACCCAGGGAGGCTTTTTTGTCCGCCTGATTGACCGGGGGAGCGTCAAGAGGGAACTCATCAAACTCGGCTGGCCGGTAAAAGACGAGGCCCCGCTGGTCAAGGGAGAGCCCCTTGAGATCACCCTCCGCACCGTCGCGTCTTCCGGCAAAACGTTTGCCCCGAGGGACTACCAAAAGGAGGCCGCCGCCGCCGTGCTTGGCAGCGGCAGCCCCGGTTCAGGCTACGGCGTCGTGGTTCTGCCCTGCGGTTCAGGCAAAACCATGGTCGGCATGCTTGTCATGTCGCTTCTTAAAACCAATACCCTCATACTGACTACCAATGTAGCCGCGGTTCATCAGTGGATAAACGAACTTCTTGACAAAACAGAATTGCCCAAAGAAAGCATCGCCGAATATACCGGAGACTCAAAATCCGTGGCTCCGGTTACCATAGCCACTTATCAGATACTCACCTGGCGGCCGGACAAAGAAGCCGGGTTTCCCCATTTCCCGCTTTTCCACCTGAGGCAGTGGGGCCTCATCATCTATGACGAAGTACATCTCCTCCCCGCGCCGGTGTTCAGGATTACCGCTGAACTCCAGGCGCTGAGGCGTCTTGGCCTTACGGCGACCCTGGTACGGGAAGACCACGCCGAGGACGCGGTATTCAGCCTGGTAGGACCCAAACGCTATGATGTTCCCTGGAAGGACCTTGAAAGCAAGGGCTGGATAGCCAGCGCCCTCTGTACCGAGATACGCCTTGATATGCCCGGCGAACTCAAGATTCCCTACGCGGTCGCTTCGTCGCGGGAAAAATACCGCATGTCCAGCGAAAACCCGTACAAGGCGGCCATAGTGCGGGAACTCATCGCCAATCACCCGGAGGATCATATACTGGTCATAGGCCAGTATCTCAGCCAGCTTGAAACAATGGCGGCCCTCCTCAAGGCGCCGCTCATAACCGGCAAGACGCCCAACAGCGAAAGGGAACGTATCTATCAGGCTTTCAGAAACGGCGAGCTTCGTATCATCGTCGTATCCAAGGTGGCAAACTTCGCCATAGACCTTCCCGACGCGTCCATGGCCGTACAGATTTCAGGCTCCTTCGGGTCCCGCCAGGAAGAAGCCCAGCGCCTCGGACGCATCATCAGGCCCAAGAAACGCAATTCGTATTTTTACACCCTGGTTTCCCGTTATACGGTAGAAGAGGATTTCGCGGCAAACAGGCGGAAATTTCTCGCTGAACAGGGCTACGCCTACTCGATTCAATATTGGAGTCTCGAAGAAATACTCGCGTCGGAAAACGTCCGCAGGGAAGATTCACCGTGAGAACCTCTCCGTTTCGTTCTGTTGAAGAATGGAAGGCCGCCCTCATGGTCCTTCCCGACGCCGCGTTCTTTGAACTCATGCGCAGCGTCTTCGGCAACATAAAAACCCCGTTCAACAAGCAGACGCTCCTTGACGATCTTGCCGGCTTTCTTAACCGGAAAGACATCCAGGAAACCATCGCCGCCTATATTGACAACGGCGACAGAAAAATCATCGCCGCCATCGCCGTACTCGGCGAACCCCTTCCCGGAGAACTGGAAAGTTTTTTTGGCGGAGAACTTTCCTATGCGGAACTTCACAGCCGGCTTCTCAATCTGGAAGAACGTTTTATCGTATACCGCTTTAAGGATGACCAGTTAAGCCGCCTTGCCCTCAATCCCGCCCTTAAAGACGCGCTTACACCCTTTGCCCTTGATTTGACATCGCTCTTTCCTTCGGCGCAGGCGCCCAAAAAAGAAACCAGGCTCAGGGGAGTACGCCTTTCGGATACCATGCTCGCCGCTGTTTTTGCCTTTATCTACGACCAGGGGAACCTCTTTAAGGCCGAGGGCAGGCTCAGAAAAAAAGTTTCGGAGGAAGGAAAGCGCGTCTTTCCCGGAATAAAGCTCGAAGCCCTTTTGGGCAGCCTCCAGGTGCTGGGGCTTATACGCCTTGATGATGACGGAGCTTCCCATGTTGATGAGGAAAAGCTCTCCGCGTTTGCCGGGCTTCCGGCTGAGGAAAGGCGCGTATATCTCGCGGCGGCCCTTACCGCGTATTTTGAGGAACCGGAAAAAACCAATTCGTGGCTCAAACGGCCCCTGGTACAGGCCCTGGCCAAAGTCATACACGGTTTTACACACGCCCTGGAAAGGGGCGTACTCTACCCCCGTTCAACCCTTATGCGGCTTTTTCCGCTTCTCTTTAAGTCTCTTGCCGTCCGGCCCGGGACGCAGGAAAGTTTTATGCTTCATGTGCTTAAAGCCCTGGAAATTTCGGGGCTTCTTGAAGAACACGGCCAGTCCTACATACGGACGGAATTCGCCGGGAATAACGGCGAAGACGAAAAGCCACGCATTGCCATAGATTCAACCTTTTCCCTGATACTTTATCCTGAAATCGCCCTTGCCGATGCCCTTGATCTGGCCCGTTTCTGTTCGGTCCGCGAAGCGGGAATCGCGCCCCGCTTTGAGCTTACCCGGCTTTCCGCGGTCAGGGGTTTTGACCGGGGTATTTCCGTGGAAACCATGTGCGCCCTGCTTACAAGACTGTCGGGTTTTGCCCCTGACCAGAGTCTTGCCTGGACCCTCGGCGACTGGGAAAAACGCTACCATGAAGTAAGTTTCCACAGGGGCCTTGTGCTGACTCTTTCCGGGGAAAGGCGCTATCTTGCCGAAACCGCCGAACTCTCGTCGCTCATAGCCGGAATCCTCGCGCCGGGAGTATACCTGATACAGGATGAAGACCAGGAAGCGGCTTTCGAGACCCTGGGCAGGGCGGGGGTTGATATTATCGCCCGGCCCCTTGCCGCCGCACCAAGGGCAAAGGAACAGGCTAAGTTCTCACAGCCCTATCCGCCGCCGGCGTCCAAATTCAGGAGCGACTTTTCGCTTAAAGGGAAGTACGGCAAAGCCCTTTCCGGTCCCGACGCCGGGAAAAGCCCGTCCGGCCCTGACGCGGAGAAACTCGCGGAAAAACTCAAGGAGCATTTTCGTTCCCTGCTTTCCGGCATGAAACTTTCAAAAGAAGAAAAAGAGGAACTTTCGGCCCGGGTGGAAAGGCGGCTCATACTCACCGGTTCCCAGCTCAAGGACGCGGCGGTAAAATACGAGCGCCTTGAAGCGAAGGGCCTTGACTACGCGGGCAAGCAGGCTGTGGCAAAACAGGCCATTACGCTCAAGTCCTTTGTGGAACTCAAGTGGTCCTCCGGCGGAAAAAACGAACAGGTCCTGGGCATTCCCCAGGCACTGGAAAAAAACGGCGGAGAAAGTATACTGGTACTGCGGACAACCGGCCTGTCCGGCACAGAGGAGGCAGGAGAAATCCGCATCCCCCTGGCAAAGATAAGTTTGATCAGGCGGATAAAAAAATCCATTTTTGGAACATAAAAAAGCGCGCTTTGACCGCGCTGCTAACGGAGGATTATATGCCCTTATTACCTTCTTCAGGTCCCCAAAACGACGCTGCCCTGGCGGTACTCATTGACGCCGACAATACCCAGTCTTCTATTATTGAAGCTCTCCTTGACGAAGTAGCCAAATACGGCGTGGCAAGCGTCAAGCGTATTTACGGCGACTGGACCAGCACCCATCTCCGGTCCTGGAAAGACAAGCTGCTCGCGTATGCCATACAGCCCATACAGCAGTTTTCGTATACTACCGGAAAAAACGCCACCGACAGCGCCATGATCATCGACGCGATGGATCTCCTGTACACCGACAAACTCAACGGGTTCTGCATAGTCTCAAGCGACTCTGATTTTACCCGCCTTGCCGCCCGCATACGGGAAAGCGGCCTCACTGTCTACGGTTTCGGCGAAAAGAAAACGCCCAGGGCCTTTGTGGCTGTCTGCGATAAATTCATCTACACCGAAATCTTAAGGGAAGCGTCCGAAGAAGAAAGCGACGACGACAGGCCCAGCGCCAAACCCAAAAAAGAATTCAAGGTTGACCGGCAGCTCCTCAAGCTGCTCAGGGACGCTGTTGACGACATGGCCGACGAATCAGGCTGGGCCTACCTTGGCGGCGTAGGAAAGAAAATCAACAACCGTTCAAGCGAGTTCGATCCGCGCAACTACGGCTTTAGAAAACTCGGCGACCTTTTCAGGGCCATACCCCAGTTCGAAATCGAAGAGCGCCCCCAGGAAAACGGTTCAGGCCGCCAGATATACATCAGGTGGAAGAAGCGCCGGCTTCTATAGGCAGCGTGAAAGGCCGGAGTACGCGGCTATGCCCCGGCGATTACCCGGTAGGCTTCCCGTATGGTCATAAAGGCCCTGGCGGCCTCCGCCTGGCGCTTTCTGTCAAGGATTTGCAGGGCGTCGGGGTGGAACTGAACCGCCAGTCTGCGGTAGGTGGATTTTACTTCTTCCATCGGGGAGCCGGGCCTGAGGCCGAGTACCTTCCAGGGGTCAAAGCCGCCGGCCCTGTCTTTGACGCTCCTCGGTTCTTCCGCGTCCCGGTATCCCGGATCAAGGAGCGAGCGGATGTATTCAGCTTCGGCGCGGCCGGGGCCAAAACCGATGCGTTCAAGGCTGCGGCCAAGGCGGTCCAGGTCCTTAAAGGGCGTCCGCCGCGCGGCAAGGCTTTCCACAAGGAGATCCTCATTAAGCGTGTCAACGCGGGAAGCGGCAAGCCGGCAGTAGGTTTCAAGCTCAGGTATATGATCCCTGCCCCGGGGAAACGCGGCGGCGGCGCTCATCAGCACCGGTTCCGTTACCGCCGCGTCTTCCGCGTTCCAGCCAAAGGGCCCGCCGCTGCGGGCCATGGAGCGGGCGAGTATAATCAGGCCAAGGGCGCAGTAGGCGGCCATGCCGGGGTCAGCCTCGGCAAAGGCGGGACGGCCCGGATTTTCAAAATAAGCTGCTATTGATTTTTCGTTGCGGAACTGCCTTACCAGTTCCTGCACCAGAAAGCCCATAAAAAAGCCGATGACCGCGCCGGCGGCGCCGGCGGCATATCCGGCAACCGCGCCAGCCGCCGGGCCAAGCCAGGGAAAACCCCGGAAAAGAAAACGGGGCTTTCCGGCAAAACGGCCCGGCAGGGATTTATCCATGCTGTCCCGCGAGGGCAATCAGGCTCACTATAAAAAACACCAGAGAAACGGCGATCAAGACGCCCAGCGCGAGGTGAAAGGACAGGGTCAGTACCAGGAAGGAACCAAAGTTATAAACAAAGGCCCTGAACGCCGCGAACAGGGCGGCAAAAACCAGCGGTATGATGCCGAGCATGGGAATACCCGTATAGCGGGGACGCTTTACCGCCCTGAGCCGCCAGCCCGCGATGACGGCGATGATGGCAAAGGGAAGAAACATCACCGGCTCGCCAAGACGGTGCAGGACTTCGGCCTGAAACAGTTCGGGAATATGCCCCCGGGTTCCCAGATTTTTCGCGCCGTCAAGGAGATCGCCGATAGAAAGATTCCCAAGACCCCGGCGGGCTTCCGCTGAGAGGAGAAAATCATCATACGCTATATCAAGAACAAGCTGGACGCCCCCCTCTTCCGTTTCCCCCGGCAGGGCTTCCCAGCGGGGTTCCCAGCGCTGGTTTTCATTTTCCCGGTCAAGGGCGCGCAAAAGGAGTACGGTGCGGCTGTTTCCGCTGTCTGACAGGTCTACCGTAAGGGGACGTATCTTGCTGTAGGGGGCTTCAACCCGGTAGGCAGGGGAGCTGCCGCCGTTAAACCCGAGGATTTCCACGCCGATGCCATACGAAAAGTCCCTGAAATTCGAGAGCGAGGCAAAACGCACCACAACGCGGCCCGAGGGCAGGCGGGGCAGAGAAAAAATCGCGCCGTTGAGTATCTCGCCTATGGCCATATCCATCTCGTCAATGAAGAAGGCTCCGTTTTTTACCCCTGCCTCGCTCATGGAAAGAAAATTGCCCACATCAGGATCATCGGGGCTAAGTTCGGCAAGTTCCCTGAAAATATAATAGGCCCGTATCCAGTCTTCCGAGACCAGAGCATTATAGCCGTCGCGTTTTTTATGGTAGAGCGAATAGGCCAGCTTTTCCTGGTTATTGGGTTCAAGGGAAGCTATGGCGTTCCAGGCGCGGGCGGCCAGCTGCGAAATCATCCCGTATTCGGCGCTGCCGGGCTCCGAAAGTTTTTCGGCAAGGACGGCAAACCAGTGGGCGTCATAGTAGCGTTCCTCGTTAAACGCTATGCGGGCGCGGTTGGCAGCTTCGGCGGCGCCGGCAGGAACCCAGGACGCGGGTCTCTTCTGCGGCGCTTCCCGGTCCGGGGAGGATTCGGCGCGGCGCAGGTCCTCAAGACCTATATTCACCTGTACCCTGAGCGTCTCGGTCTCAGGGCTTTCCCCCCAGATACGCTGGCATATCGCGAGAAACTGTCCGGCTTCGACCCAGGAATTTTCAGCGGCCAAAACCTGGGCCCGTTCTTTTGCCGAGCGGAAAAGATAGCCGTTAAAAACCATTGAGGATTTATAGCCCTGAACCAGGGGACAGACAGCGAGAAAAAGGACGCTGTAAAGAACCGAGGCGATAATGGCCGCCAGTATATGCCCCCGGATAAGGTCGAGGAATTTAACCGAGAAGCTCCCGTACTGCTCGCCGGGGACCTTTTGAATGCCAAAAGAGACAATCAGCGCCGAGACAGCCAGGGCGGGAAAGAGTTCGGCAAAATTCAGAAACCCCGTACTGAGCCGCCAGGGTATAGCGTAAACCGGCAGCGGCGCTCCCTGTCCGGGATAGATCATCCTGAAAACCACAATAAGAACCAGGGCCACAGGCATAAAGACCGCGAAGGTCCTAATGGCATGAAAGGGCTGATTTTTCCGGTCCCCGCCAAAGCGGCGCGCCTTTTTTTCCCTAGCCATCGGCAGCCCTCCTCCGCCCCGCGAGACGGGCAAGGAGCGAATACAAAAGTATCAGCGCGG
>JAISCK010000004.1 GCA_031265635.1 Spirochaetaceae bacterium | reverse complement strand
AGATATTCCTTGGGAAGGAATTCATAACGTTTGGTAAGTCTGAACCTGCCGTTTTCCCCGGCGGGAAAATCCCGGTAAAATTCAACCACGGTAGGCGAAATCCGCCGTACATGAAACATATCCGTTACCGGATTTGTCCGCGCACCGCCAAAGGCGATGGTAAAGGCATGGGCCTCCCTGTCGCCTGAAAGCAGCATTTCGACCGCCGCCTGGTCCTCACGGTGTTCCTTGAGCCTGTAGGAAACCATGTCGCCGCCGGCATTGGTAAGGGTAACTTCAAGAATATCGGTTTCTATGAGCACCCGTTCTTCGGCAAGGGCCTCTTCTTCCGGCGTTTCGGTAACAAATTCCGGCGGGGCAGGCTGTTCAATAAGCTGGGTGTTCCCGCCCTGTACGACCTGCGGGGTCTGCGGGACTTGCGGACTTTGCACCGCCGTGCCCTGGGCATCCGCCTGTCCGGCCTGCTGGTCCCGGGCGGGATATCTGGTGTTCATAAACATCATCCAGCCCATAACCACCAGTGATGAAAGGGCTATCGCGATAACAGTATTTTTATTCATGTATCTCCTCAGTCGCGTCAGGGTACCGGATCATAACCACCCGGATGAAAAGGATGACAACGCAAAATACGCCTCAGCGCCATAAAAGAACCCCGTATCGCGCCATATTTCATCACCGCCTCATACGCATAGGCCGAACACGTTGGTTCATACCTGCAATGGGACGGAAAATGGGGCGATATGGCGTATTGATAGAACCGGATCAATATCAAAACCAGGCTCTTTACCGGTGTAAACACGCTCTTTCCGCTATGTCTTTTCCGATATACCGGCCTTTGAAAACAGGGCTGCAAGCTGCCGTGTCCGGTTTTGGAACAAGTCCCCTCCCGGATACACCAGCAGAACAAAATCAAAACCCCTGCGTAAACTTGCCCCGGAAAGCCGGTAAGCCTCACGGCTTAAACGCCTGGAACGGTTACGCTGTACCGCGTTGCCGTATTTCCTGGCAAAAGTAAAAGCAATACGGTTTATATCAAGGCCGTTCTTCAGAATAAAAAGTTTTGCCCCAGGACAGGATACACGCCTCCCCTGGGAAAAAACCTGCTGTATCTCTTCCCGCTTTTTGAGGCGTTCCGCTCTGGTCAGCCTGAAAGACGGGGTATCCACTGGTTAATAGGGCTTTTTCTCGTCGGAAACCGTCAATTTTAGCCGGCCCTTGGCCCGCCGCCGCTTTAAAACCAGCCGGCCTCCCCGGGTCTTCATCCGGGCCCGGAACCCGAATTTACGGTTCCGCTTAACTTTACTGGGCTGATACGTCCGTTTCATGGGAGCAACTCCTCTATACTCAACCCGCCTGAACCAAACGCGCAGAACAGGTCATAAATTCACCGTGTCATGGTAGTATAGAAGGGGAGGCCAATTGTGTCAAGCGCTGTTATTGACAATGCCGTATTCACAGGGCGCTACAGAAGGCGGCCTACATATTTTTCCACAAAGCCCGAAGGCCGGTAGGTCATTTTGGCCTGCCTGAGCCCCGGATCGCCCAGGTCCTGCTCACGGTTTATGTGGGTATAGTAACCCGGCAGGGTCGCGGCAAAGGACTGGTTTATGAACTGGTAGATGCCCTTGTAGGCGTCTATGGCTTTTTCAAAATGAATAGTGAACATGCGGCCACGGGCTATGCTTTCGCCCAGGCACCAGCCCGCGGGTTTCCCGTCTATGTAGTAGAGCAGGCCCCGGAGCCTGAAATTTCCCCAAAGGTCAAGCATTTCCCGGCATGAACGGTAATCGCCGTCTTCGCCCTTGTCTTCCCGCCACCGGTCCAGCACGGCAAGAGCGTCGGGCAGGTTTTTTTTGGTAAAGGGAATTTCTTCGTGGTTCACCCAGCTTTTAAGAAAAGCGCTCACCAGGTTCCGCTTCTTGTGGTATTTTTTCCCGGCCAGCTCGGCCAGATCGCTCCGGCGGTAGAGGTAGTCAAAATTATCCCTGTCCACATCAACGCCTATACCTGAGGCTTCAAGTTTGTCCTTGACCTGTTCCAGCACGGTTTTTGAAATGCCCTTCCAGCGGCTGTGGGTCCTGAAAAGTTCGGCCAGAACATCGGGTTCGGGAACGGCGCAGGGTGTCATAAAAAAGGCCGCCCTGTCAGGAACCAGGGGAAGCGGGGCCTCAGCAACCGTCCCGCCGGGCGCTCCTGGCCCGGACATTCCGGCGCTCTCAGAATCCGGCGCATGGGCCGGCTGTATGCCCGAAATGACAAAACAGTCCTTTATCCGCGCAACCCTGTACTGATACCGGTTTCTGAAAAGGTACAAGTTGGAAAAGGTATATTCTGAAACCCCGTCAGGCGTCAAAGAAAGATGGGGGTGCAGTTCCTTTTTTAATTCCAGGGATACAGGTACAAACTCAGGAAAATTTGGAATTATCATACTTACATAATACTACTTTTTCATGCTACGTTTATACAATGGAATGGCAAAGATACGTATATTCTATCCCGGCGGTGCTCATCGGCCTTACGGTTCATGAGTACAGCCATGCCCGCATGGCCCTCGCGCTGGGAGATACAACCGCCAGGGACCAGGGAAGAATCACCTTTAACCCCCTCAAACACATCGACATTCTGGGCCTCATCTTTCTCATCGTAGCGGGTTTCGGCTGGGCCCGTCCGGTGCAGTTTTCCCCGGACAGGCTGCGCCATCCCCGGCGGGACAAGGCCCTCATCGCCCTTGCCGGACCCCTCTCAAACCTCGCGCTTGGTTCGGCCTTCGCCCTCCTTACACGCCTCTGGATATACGCGATGTCTTCCCTGAAAATCGCGCCCTATATAACGGCACACATAAATGTATACATAACCATTCTTTCCGTACTTATTTACTGCGCGATGATTAATTTCGGCCTCTTTATCTTCAATCTGATTCCCCTGCC
>JAISCK010000234.1 GCA_031265635.1 Spirochaetaceae bacterium | reverse complement strand
AGTAAAGGGCCTCCCTAAGGTTCTGTATATTTTGGGTCATCAGGTGATAGTAGCTTTCTCCCCGGTCAAAATCCCTGCGGGAAATATTATGAACCGCGTGGAGCAGCAGCTTTTTGGCGCCTGTTTCCTCGCAGATGGCGTCGGCGATTCTTTCATTGGAAAGTTCAATATGAAAAATTACGGGTATCCTTTCGGCTCTGACCTTGTTGACCAGGAAGGCTATGGTCGCGGCGCTGCATTCGGTCTCGGTGGAACAGCCGGGGAAGGCGGCATAGTAGCTGAGGCCGTAGGCGTCGGCAAAGTAACGGAAGGGGAAACGGTCGCCGAATATAAAAACTTTCCGCCTCGCGCCGCTTATCATGCTCTGAAAAGAAGCGTCCAGTTCCGTTAATTTTGCCAGATAGGAAGCGGTGTTTCGGTCATAGAGCGCCGCGTTAGGCGCGTCCCGCTCTTTAAGAACCTCGGTGATTTTTTGCACGATCAGTTTTGCGTTCCGGGGAGAAGTCCAGACATGCTCGTCATATTCAACTTCTTCTTCGTCCGCGCCTTCCTCCTCATCCTGCATTCCTTCGACAACAAGCTCTTCCACCACATCCACGCAGTCCATGAAGGTGATGATTTCTATGTTCTCCGTATCTATTGATTCGAGGATACGTTCTATCCAGGCGTCGGATTCGCCGCCCACATACACAAAAACATCGCAGTTTTGTATCCTGATAATGTCCTGGGGCGTGGGTTCAAAAGAATGGCTCTCCGCGCCGGGCGGAAGCAGCATGGTAAGATTGACTTTGTCCCCGGCAATTTCGCGGACAAAATCATAGGGCGGAAAGATCGTGGTAACCACATTTATTTTTCCGTCCGCCCTCCCGGTATCTCCCCGCCCCTTGGCGGAAAGTGTCATAGTAAAAGAAAGCGCTATACATATAAAAAAAACGATTCGCTTCATACTTATAAGCTCCTTTGGAAAAATCAGCTGGCAGGCCGTTTCTCCCGTTATTAAAAAACCCCGTAATCACACAAAACGCATACGGACATCATGTGTTCATTTTTACTTTTAGCTGTACCGCGCTGGTTGTGATAAACCGGCACGGAACAAGATCAAGGACAAGGAAAACCGGCGCAAGAGCGCCGGAAGAAAAACCGGAACAAGGGGCTTTGTACTGCCTGAAAAAATCTTCGCCCTGTTGCAGCAAAAGGCAGACAGGGCATCCCGCGCCGCAGCAATCATGATCCGCAAGGACCGCGTTAAAGCCTTCGGAGAAAACGGGCGTCATAACAAAGCAAAGACAAAGGACAAAAACAAAGACTTCCGCCCGACCTGCAGGACCGTGGTTCACGCGCCGGCAAGACATTTTTTGCAGGTCCCGTAAAAAACAGTTTTAAGCAGGTTGACTTGAAAATTATGCCGTTTGAGGAGATGCCTTTCAATCTTATCCAGAAAATCGCAGTCCGCGTGGATGAGGGCGCCGCAGCTTTCGCATTTCAGGTGGAAGTGCTCCCGGCGGTCCGCCTTGCCGCCCGCGTATTGATAGCAGGCGCTGCCGGAGAGGACATATTTGCGCAGCATCCCGCCGGCGGCCAGTTTTTCAAGATGCCGGTAGACGGTGGTCTGACTGATAAACTCCTGGGTATCTTCAAAATGACGTACAATCTGGGTAACTGTTACATGACCGTCCCCCAGGGACTTTATGTAGTCAAGAATGCACTGCCCCTGCCGGGTACGGTAATTTTCAGGACGCTTCGCCATTTTTGTATTTTACAAAGTTGAAGGAAATTTGTCAATATGAAAATGAATATCGTTTTCATATTTATGATTGGGTTTCGGCCTCTATGTCACGGCGTCTGTTGATAAACCACAGGCTAATGTCTATTCCTACCATGATGAAGTTAAGAATATAGAGGGCCATCACCGGGTCCCTGGAAAACCTGATCTTGTGGATAATACCGCTGGCATAGCCCGCCCATACGATAACGAGAAAAGCAAGGCTCTTGCCCCTGGATGACCGGGCCCTTATGGACTTGAAGATATTCACCGGCCATGAGGCGGCAAAACAGAGCAGCATAAGTGTCTCAAAAATACTCATTGGCCCAGTATAGCGCGGAAGGGGCTATGGTTCAAGGAATCGCAGGCCAATTGACTTTTCCTTGAAGACAGGGTATGGTGTTCCCATAAGGCGCTGTATTCGGGGCGGTAAACCCTCTCCGCGAACAAGCGGCGCGGACCAAAGCGGCCGGAACGGTTGATCCGATCCTGCGGCCGTTTTACCAGTAAATCGGATTTACGAAAGCGGAACCTGAGGAGGATTTATGGGCGCAAGGATTAGGCTTAAAAAATTCGGCACAAAAAAAAAGCCGTACTACCGTATTGTGGTCATGGACGGGCGGGCCCCCCGTGACGGCAAAACCATTGAGGAACTGGGTTACTATCATCCCATCGAGGCCGGGGACAAACAGATCGTGCTTAACGAGGAAAAAATCAGGGGCTGGCTGAAAAACGGAGCCTCTGTAAGCGATACGGTTCACCAGATTCTCAACAAGAAGAACATAACCCTGGAGTAAACAATGGAAAAAGATCTGGTTGAATATATAGTGAAATCCCTGGTAGACGATGTGTCCCAGGTTCAGTTGAATGTTGTTGAAGGCGAAAAATCCACTATTCTGGAACTGCGGGTTGCCCCTGATGATATAGGCAAGGTCATAGGAAAGCACGGCCGCATCGCCAAAGCCATACGAACCGTGCTTCAGGCGGCCACCGCAAAAAGCGGCAAACGCACCGTACTTGAGATTCTGGACTGAAAAAGCAACCATACTGCGGTTATGGTTCAACAGTTTATAGTGGGCCATGTGGGACAGCCCCATGGCCTTGAAGGCTTTGTAAAGATTCGCTCGGCATCCGGCGAATGGGAACACCTTCTTTCCCTTAAAGAGATTCTCTTACGCGGAAAAACAGGTGAAAAAACCTGTATCATCGAAGAAATCAGGGGAAATTCCGGCCATATTCTCATGAAATTCCGGGGCATCGAAACCCCCGAAGCGGCCAGGGCTCTTTCGGGCGCTGTCCTGATAACCGGCAGGGACCGGGCCGCGCCCCTGGCAAAAAATGAATATTATATTGAAGATCTCAAGGGGCTCGGCGTTGTTTCATCAGGCGCGCGGGATGCCCTGTCTTCACCGGAACCGGCGGTACTAGGGACAGTAAGCGACGTGATTGAAGGCGGCGGCGGCTGGCTTGTTGAAGTGAAGCTGCTTTCAGGCGAAACTCATCTGGTTCCGTTCAGAAAGGAATTTTTCGGCGATGTGGACAGCGAAAACCGCACCATACCCCTTCTTTCGGAGTGGATTCTTGAATGAAATATACCGTATTGACCCTGTTCCCTGAAATCATAGACGCCTATTTTGCCAATTCAATCATGGCAAGGGCCGTAAAGCGGGGCATCGTCGCCTATCAGGCCCTTAACATACGGGATTTTGCCCATGACAGGCATCATACCTGTGATGACGCCCCCTACGGCGGCGGGGCGGGCATGCTGATGATGGCCGAACCTCTTGGCCTGGCCCTGCAATCCCTTGGCATCGTAAACCGGCTCGACGCCGGGCGGGAATCAGGCGATGCTCTGTCCCCGACTGCCGCTCTGCCCCCCACAGTTGCTCTGTCCCCGAGTGCCGCGCGGCGGGTGCTATACCTTTCTCCCGGCGGAAGGCCCTTTGACCAGGCCCTGGCCAGGGAGCTTGCCGGCGAAAACGAACTGGTTCTTATCTGCGGCCGTTATGAGGGCATAGACCAGCGGATCATAGACGGGTTTGTGGACGAAGAGCTTTCGGTGGGGGATTATGTGCTTTCCTCAGGCGAAGTGGCCGCCCTGAGCGTGATCGACGCTACCTACCGGCTGCTTGAGGAAGTCATTACCCCCGGTTCCCTTGCCGAAGAGAGCTTTTCCGGGGGCTTATTGGAGTATCCCCAGTATACACGGCCTGAAAAGTATGCTACTATAGCAGTCCCTGAGCTTTTGCTTTCAGGGCACCATGAACATATCAGGCGATGGCGGCTCCGCAAAAGGGTTGAAAAAACCCTGAGGGTCAGGCCCGACTTGATCCGCAAGGGTCTTGATACGGGAATTTTTGACCGGGAAATCTGCGCGCTTATAGAGGAACTACAGGACAAACCCGAAAAAGCGGGTCATTCCGAGGGGGAAGCATGAACGAGATACGGGCTATTGAAGCCTCCCAGATGAAAGAAACCATCGATGATTTTAAGGTCGGCGATACGGTTAAAGTGCATTTCAAGATTGTTGAAGGCAAGACCGAGCGTATCCAGATTTATGAGGGCCTGGTGATTGCCATGAAGCATGGCCGGATAGGCAAGACTTTTATGGTGCGCAAAAATTCCTACGGTGTCGGCGTGGAACGGATATTTCCCATTCATTCCCCCCGCCTTGCCAAGGTTGAAGTAGTGCGTCCCGGCAAGGTCAGGCGGGCCAAGCTGTACTATATCCGGGGCAAAGTGGGCAAAGCCGCCAAGATCAAGGAACTGGTGCTGACCAAACAGGCCAGAGCCGCCAAGGCCAGAGCCGCCGCCGGGGCCGATACCCCCAAGAGTTGAGGTTGTGGGGCCCAAGACTCCCCAGGTATCCGGGACAGCCTCCCGTACTCCTGGAGTTCCGGCCCCTGCCGGCAATCGTGTAAAAAAACATACTTCACCGCATAAAACTTCCTCCGGTAAAACACCCTCCGGCGAACATATACCGGCAAAGCAGGGCGCGAAGCCCCAAGCAGGACAGAGTGGAATTCCTTCAAAACCCGGTCCTGGAGCGGGCGGGTTACGGACTCTGTCCCCGGTGGAACGCCGTATGGGCACTGTACCGGGCGTACACACTACACCCGCCGCGCCGTCAGGTATCGCGCCTCAGGCAACAGCGCCCGCGGCCCAGGCGCTCCGCGCCCTGATCCTTTCACTTGGCCTTCCCCCGGACAGCCTTTCAGGCTTTCTCATTGCTTCGTTCAAAAATTTTTCCATGGCCATG